>CAYVAO010000557.1:0-1504 GCA_964448895.1 uncultured Christensenella sp. | reverse complement strand
CAGGAGGAACAATGAAAAAGCTCATTCGAGCATGCTCTTTGCTGCTTGCAACTATCGTTCTCTCTGCCTGTCAACCAACACCGAACGAACCAGTCGTTATCGAGAAGAACGAAGAGAACATGCTGCAACAGGCACAGCAGACAAAGCAGCCAATGCAAACAGAGCATACAACAACGGATGCTGCGTTATCGTTGATTCAGCAGCAGTTTATTCAATACTCACCATATCAAACGACTTTTTATGGAAACAGCGATGCGTTTTCGGTTGCGGTTGATGCGAATTTGTCACTTCCGGATACGGATGCCATGCCGATTGTGGAAGTTGAGGCGAAAGAATTCCCTGTTGAGTTGATCCAAAACATATTCGATTACACGTGCAATGATGCAAACATGTACGCAAAAGACGAGATGAAGACCAAGGGGTTTCTGGAAAGCGAGATGGCAGCACTGCAAGAGATGATCAGCGACGGCGCCGACACCGACGGGAGTTTACTCAATCAGCTCCAGCGTTTTCAGAGTGAATACGAAACAGCGCCCGATCAGAATGCCGCGCCGGTAAAAACCGTAGTCTTTCAGGAAAAAGAGACCGACTATTTCACGTATCGTGAGTTTGACGCTCGATCTTCGCTGGTCACGAATCATGGGCGCGTGTTCTCCGTGAAATCTTCATTCGCTTCAAAAGGCAGCGACGAAAGCTCGAGAACGAACGCGCAACTGATCTACGTCAATTTTGATGCAATCGGAGGCGTCGCCTTTCCGGAGATAGAAAACGTAACCGGAAGGAATACCATCCCCGACGGAGCTGATCTTCGATTTACACCGTTGGAAGCGGCTGCGGCGGTGGATGCGTTTTGTCAGAAGGCAGGAATCACCGACATGGTTGTAGATCAGGTTCTTCTTGTGAAATCTGGCAGACCTGCGTCGTATATAAAAAGCGATGATTCGGAAGATTTATCGGAATACGGGTACAAAATTACGTTCGAACGGACGCAAGGCGGTGTGGCTGTTTTCAGCCCGGATATGGCCTCGTTTGCCGGAGAGCTCGATAACAGCGCGGAGTGGCTTTATGAGCAATTTGACCTTGTCATGAATAACAGCGGGATTGTCTACCTCTCGTGGAAAGCTCCGCTGGAAGTCACCAAAGTCGTTGTCGACGATTGTGCGCTTCTTCCATTCACCGAAATCAAATCGATTTTCGAGCGCATGATGAAAATTCAGTATGAACCGATCATCAGCTTGTATCAATACGATTCAGCCCGATATCAAGTGACCGATATCCGGCTGAGTCTTCTCCGCATCGCGAAAGAGGATTCGATTTCATCCGGATTATTCGTGCCGACATGGAACTTCTTTGGAACCGGTGCGTATACGCGCGCGGGTGAAACAATGCCAGTTAATGACGGCAACAAGCAATTATTACTATCTATCAATGCTGTCGATGGAACTCTAATGAATCCTCTGCAAGGTTATTAAATAATCACGGATGGTATCGCATAGAGTTTTAC
>CAYVAO010000556.1:0-1507 GCA_964448895.1 uncultured Christensenella sp. | reverse complement strand
GCACCCCCCCACTGGTGCGCAGCCTATTCGCCTGCGTCATCTCCACGCCGGTCAGCCCGCCAACGATCTTGCGATCCCGCATGACGATGAGCCGCGAGCAGGTGCGAAGCATCTCCTCTATCTCCGAAGAAATAACCGTTACGCTAACGCCGTCTTCGGCCAGTTTGAGCACCAGTTTTTGAATTTCAACCTTGGTTCCTACGTCGATACCGCGCGTCGGTTCATCGAGAATCAGATATTGGGGATTGGTGAGCAGCCAGCGCGCGAGGATTGCCTTTTGCTGGTTGCCGCCGGAGAGTGAGCGAATGGGTGTATCCTTAGATGCTGTTTTAATACCCAAAAGCTTAATCTAGGTGTCGGCAAAGCTCTCCGCCTCCGCCTTGGAAAACGGCCGGAAGAAGCCCTTCATCACCTGAAGCGCCAGAATAATATTATCACGAACGGACAAATCTTCAACAATGCCATCCAGTTTGCGATCCTCCGGCAAATAGCCGATGCCCGCCATCATCGCGTCCTTCGGCTTGGAGATTCTAACCCGTTTTCCGTTCACGTTTGTTTTGCCGCCGGTCACTTTATCCGCGCCGAATATCGCGCGGACGCTCTCGCTGCGTCCCGAGCCGAGAAGGCCGGTAAAGCCGTTGACCTCGCCCTTTTGAATCTGGAAGTCAAATGGCTGTGTCCCCTCCGCGCTGGATAATCCAAACGCCTCAAATACGGGCGTAACAGCCGAACCCGCCTCAACGGTTTTTCTGTTTTGAATTGCGGAAATATCGTCCAGCTCTTTTCCCATCATTTTGGAGATGAGCTGCACGCGCGGCAAATCCTTGATTTCATATGCGCCAACGAGTTCGCCGTTTCTTAAAACGGTGATTCGGTCGCAGATTTCATATACCTGCTCGAGAAAATGCGTAATAAAGATAATGCCAACGCCGCGGGACTTGAGCTCGCGCATCAGCGAAAAGAGCTTTTCTACCTCGCGTTCGTCCAGCGACGAGGTCGGCTCGTCCAGAATCAGAACTTTGCAGTCCATATCCACCGCGCGCGCAATGGCGACCATTTGCTGCACCGCCAGAGAGCAGGTGCCCAGCTGCTGCGTCGCCCGCGCCGGAATACTCAATCTGTTGAGTATCTCCGTGGTTCGTTTTTCCATGGCACTCCAATTGACAAAACGATAATTCCCGCGGCCGATAAACATGTTTTCGGCGACCGTGAGGTTTGGGCACAGCGTAATCTCCTGGTACACCGTGCTGATGCCCAGGTTCTGCGCCTCCTGCGGGGATTTGATTGTAATGTCCTTTTGAATACCCGATATGTGGATACTGCCGCAGTCTTTTGGATGTACGCCCGTTAAAACTTTTATTAAGGTAGATTTGCCGGCGCCGTTCTCGCCCATCAGGGCATGAATCTCGCCTTTACAGAGCGTAAAATCCACATTTTGCAAAGCGCGAACACCCGGAAATGCTTTGCCGATATTGCGCATGGAGAGAATGATGTCGTTTTGCATAGG
>CAYVAO010000555.1:0-1517 GCA_964448895.1 uncultured Christensenella sp. | reverse complement strand
AAACGTGGGCGGCGCTGTTCGGCGACACGGCGACGGAAGCGGAGCCGATCACAAAGGGTACGGTATCGGATAAAGCAGCCGCCGTCTGCGCGCTGGCGTTGACACGAATCGGAGACCTGTACGTCTGGGGCGCATCCGGTTTGACCAATCTCACCGACGCAAAGATTCAGGCGATGGATGAGGAATTCGCACGCGCGATAACATTTCGCGAGAGCCAGTACAAAGCGGGGTTCGCCGATCTCATGGCGCATGACTGTTCCGGGTTCCTTTCATGGCTCATGCGTGAGACGGGGATCTGGGACGATCGGAAGAATTGCGATGGACTCTGGGCGATGTGCGACGTCGTCGCGCGCAATGAATTGATCGCCGGTGATTTCCTCTTCCGAAACAGCACCACGAACGCCGAGGATGAAACGCACATTGGGCTTTATCTGGGACGCGGCATGGTCATTCACGCGAAAGGGCGCGATGTTGGCGTCGTGGTGGAGGGAATCAATCAAGGTGGCAGCGGTTACTGGCACAAATGTGGTCGCTGTAAGCTGTTGAATCAATAGAAGTGGGGGAACGGAGTTGGACTACATCGGGGAGATCATATCAGGCGTGTTTGCGCTACTGGTTGTTTGGCTGGAAGTGCGCATGACACGCGACCGAAAACAAGCGGAGAAACGCGCTGCTATTCGCGCAAAAGAGTCGAAGCTTGCCATGAAGATGCAGGACGCGAGCTTATCGCTTTCGCTGGCGACGGCAGTTGCCGTGGAACGGGGCGAGACGAACGGCGAGATGAAAACTGCGCGGGAGAAGGCAAAGACCGCGCAAGAGGAATACGAAGATTTTGTCCACGAGCTTGCCTCGGAGCAGGCTACATCTATATAAAAGAAGGAGAAAACAAAACATGAAAAAGAAACTGATTCTGGTCCTTATCGCTCTTCTGATGCTCGCACTGCCCGTCGCCGCGCTGGCGGATACGGGTGGAACTGCAAATGCTGCCGACATCCTGATCGAGAACGCCGTGAACATCGCCGCGGCGTTTTTTATTGCGCTGATTGGCGTGGTCGGCGCGTGGCTGACCACAAAACTTGGCAAGGCGACGCAGCTGGATACCGTGAACCGCGCGCAACAGGAGCTTATCAAACTGGCACAGATCACGGTCGGCGAACTGAAACAGACGGTCGTGGATGGCATGAGGGCAGCACACACTGATGGAAAAATGCCGAAGGAGGAAATCGCGCAGCTCGGTCAACTGCTTTTTGAAAAGACCGCCGCAAAACTCTCGGCATCCGCGATGGAGGTGCTGACTGCTGGGCAGGTTGATATTTCCGCGCTCATTACGGGTACAGCGGAACATCTGATCGGGCAGATGAAGGAGGATTAATCCATGGAGGAACATGGAGCGGTTCTCCGCTTGCCGCGCATGAGAACGTTGACAGAAGCGTATGCGTGCATCAAGGAAGCGGATCCCGAGACCGCAATTACCGCCAACTATGTGCGCTGCCTGATTGTTTCGGGCGTAATACCGC
>CAYVAO010000554.1:0-1525 GCA_964448895.1 uncultured Christensenella sp. | reverse complement strand
GGGTAACGATGCAGGGCCGCCATTGCAGATCGGCGTGAATCTGGCCCGCGGTCGTGCTGCCATCGCCTTCTTTCACGATTGCCGCCGTCTGATTGATCCAAACGATGCTCGAAAGATCAAATCCGTTTTTGCCGCCGAACAACACGCCGGTTTTGCCTTCGACATCCTTAAAATATAGATCGCAACAGCCGTCGCCATCCAAGTCCGCGGCGACGATCACCTTTGCGTTCAGCGGATAGTCCGTAAAGTTCGCGGGACAGAACCCGCGCTCTTCCTGCTCAAACACCCGCAATTTCTCATTGGAAAGAAACGCGATGTCTTTTCTTCCGTTGCCGTTGAAGTCCCCAACCGCAACGCCAACGCTCGATGGCGCAGGCAGCTCCATGCGATAGCGCTCCGTGAGCCCTTCGTGACTTCCGAAATAGACAAATGCGGTGACGTCCGAGTGCGTTCCGTCGTGCTGGCAGGCGACGACCAAATCGTCGTACCCGCTGCCAGATAGATCCGCAAATACGCCGTCGTAGGTGCCGCCGGAGGGCAGTTCCCGACGATCGGTACTCTGCGGCAACTGCTCAAACACATACAGCGGCGGGCGCTCATACATGCTCTGACTGCACGCAAACAGCAGGTCGGCAAAGCCGTCGCCGTTGACGTCATACTGAAAAATTCGCTGTAAAACGCCTTTCCTGGAAACATAGAGATTCTGTCCGCCGTTCTCCATGCTTCCTTTGGAAAAGCCTTCAAATCCTTCTGTGATCCATTCCATCGCTCTATCCTTCGCTCGCCGTTCTCCGGCGATCCGATGTTCGTCTATGCTTTCGTTTCATCCGTGCAGGAGCAAAGAAACGTCTCGTCGCAGCTGCAATCCGCATAATGGCAGGCGACAAAATGATTCGTCTTTCCCTTCATCGGCAGAAGCTGCGGCTCTTTTTCGGTGCAGAGAGGCGTCGCTTTCGGGCAGCGCGGGTGAAAGCGGCATCCCGAAGGCGGATTGACCGGAGACGGTACGTCGCCCTTGAGGATGATGCGGTTCTTCTTGGCTCCAATGATGGGAATCGGCACGGCGGAAAGCAGCGCCTCGGTGTACGGGTGCGCCTTACAGTCGCAGAGCTCGTCCGCGGAGGCCAGCTCCATCACCTTGCCCAGATACATGACCGCGATCCGGTCGGACATATACTGCACCACAGAGAGATCATGCGCGATGAAGAGGTAAGTCAGGTCATATTGCTGTTGTAGCTCGCGCATCAAGTTCATAATCTGCGCCTGAATCGAGACGTCCAGCGCGGAGACCGGCTCGTCGCAAACGATGACCTCCGGGCCCATGGCAAGCGCCTTGGCGATGCAGATTCTCTGCCGCTGTCCGCCGGAAAATTCATGCGGAAAGCGATACATATAATCCGGCTGAAGATTGACCGTCTCCAGCATATGCGCGATCTTTTCCTTGCGCTGCGCCTTGTTGCCTAGTCCGTGAATGCGCATCGGTTCGTCAAACGCGTTGTAGATATTGATGCTGGGGTTCAGGGAA
>CAYVAO010000553.1:0-1532 GCA_964448895.1 uncultured Christensenella sp. | reverse complement strand
GGCATAGTAGAGCCCGTTGGCATTCACCGCCAGAGCGCGGATATCCTCCGCGGCTTGTTCCAATCGCACGTCCGACCCGTCGGCATTCATGCTGTGGATGCCCTGCTCGCCGCGCTCGGCGGAAAGGTAATAAACGCGGTCTCCATACACGGCGGCTTTCTTGCCGTACTCCGCGTTAGCATCCGGCTTGATGTTGGCGTAAAACATTCTATCATCAACCCGGTTGGCGGCCGGGTTGGCCGGGATGCAGCCGCAGCAGGCGAGCAAGCAAAACAACGCGATCAAAATACAAAAAAGGCGTGATCTGCGGTTGTCCATTTATTTCCTCCGCTTTCGCAAATTATCGGACGATTGCGCTATCCTGATTCTCATTCTATACAGACAGAAGTTCGTAAAAACCAGTGTGTGAGAAACATGCTCCACAAAGAACATGGCACGTCGCTGCACGCGCTAAAATTCCGACGGCTCATAGGCCATGGATACAACCTCGCCAAGCTCGTTATAGCAAAACAGAATGCGGCACCAGTTTTGACCGTAGTAACCTTCACTTACGGCGGGATAATCCCGCGCGCTGTCGAGAAGATCGTCCGCCTTGATCGCGTCGTCGCGCTTATATGCGGACTGAACTTCCTCACGCGTACTGCCAAGGCCGATTCGGCTCCGCCCAAAGCGGATGTCGTTGCTCGTGACCTCAAGCAGAATCAGGCGACGGGTAATTTTGCCGGAACGTAGCGCATCTTCCACATAGACCGCCTGAAAGTTCGGATACGTGCAGACGATTCGTATTCGGTCTTTCTGGAGCGGGTCGGTGCGAAGCTCGGTTTCTTCCGGCTCGCCGTACTTGCGCTGGATGGCGTCTTCATCCAGCCGCCAGAGGCCGAGCGCGCGGGCATACCCGAAATCGGAAAGGTACGCCGCTTTGTGCACGGGCAAAAACTGCTGGTCATACTGCCAGAGGCATAAGAATGCGGCAACGAACAACGCCAGTATGGACAATGCCGCCCAGAGCAGGAGACGGCGCAATTTGCTGTTTTTTCGAACCATGGTTTCCCCGCTTCGTTTACGCATATTTCGATGGTTCTCTGTTATCCGCAATGAGCGGGCTGCTGCTTTTCGTTTACGCGGACGATCCATTTTGAATGGGCAAGGTATTCTATCTCATACGTCTTGCCTTTCTGCGGCGCGGCGCCGGAAATGTCGTTGGTGTACAGATAAACGGAACCGTTCAGAAAAACATAAGTGTTTCCCCAAAGCGGCGAGAGTTCACGGCGGACGATGCCGGACGTGCTCGCCACGGGAAGCGCCTGCCGGATGTCCGTCTGCAAACGAAAAATCGCGACGACTTGCACGATGGAGAGCACGACGCACAAAAGCGACATCAGCCCCAAGGCAAGCACGTTGCGTAATGGGTTGAATTGCCTGTTTTCCCGGAGCGTTGAAAATTCCGCCTTCCTGTTCGCGTTTTCCTTCGTCCGAAGCCGCAGATAGGCCACATAGGCCTCACTCACTGCCTGGATCCGGGACACAAAAAA
>CAYVAO010000552.1:0-1536 GCA_964448895.1 uncultured Christensenella sp. | reverse complement strand
CACAAAGCATCGGGCGCGGACGATTGAATCCCACTACACAAAATGTTATACTCATCAGGATAGATCAAATTTTTCCTTTCTCTTAAGCAAACCAAGGAGATATTCCTATGAAAAAGCTTTTTTCTGAGTTTAAGGCGTTCATCGCAAAAGGCAGCGTGATCGACCTCGCAATCGGCGTGATCATCGGCGCCGCGTTTAAAGGCATCGTCGATTCGCTGGTAAACGACATCATTTCCCCGCTGATCGGCCTCATCGCGGACACGAACTTTACCGACCTCGTCTGGCAAATTGGCGGCGTAACGATCCAATACGGTTCGTTTCTCACCGCGATCATCAATTTTCTGCTCATGGCGGTCGTGCTGTTCCTCTTAGTCAAGGCGATCGGCGCAACGCGCACACTCGGCGGTAAGCGCAAAAAGGGCGATGCTCCCGCGGCACCGACCGAAAAGACCTGCCCGTATTGCAAGAGCACCATCGCGATCGACGCAACCCGCTGCCCACACTGCACCTCGGAGGTTTAATCAATTGGAAACAAACGAAACACGCAACCCGGAGACGGAAACAAAGCAAGACTTGATTGAAAACAAAGCGGATCAAATGCCGCCGGAAGAACTGGACGATCTTCAAAAGAAGGTTCGCGATCTTCCGGAACAAAAATGGAATCTCTACCAATATATCGGTGGCGCGATCATGGGCGTGGTCTGCGGTTATTTACTGACGGTCGTCAGTAGCTATCCTTCCATCGGGATGTACGGCACCATCGCGGCGGCGCTGCTTGCGCTGTTTGGGCCGCGGATGATTGAAAAGCGGGTCAAACGTTCGGTGCAAAAAGCGCGCATCGCCATGATGATCGCGCTTGGCGTTTGGCTCATCGGCAACCTGGCGTATATGCTGCTGAGCGGCGTTCCGATCATCTCGAAAACCGCTTGAGCAATCCGGAGGACAGCATGGAAAAACGTGAGCCTGTATCGAGCGGCGGAGCATCCCAACCCGCGCAAAAACCGCTGGTTTCGATCATATGCCCCTGCTACAACGAAGAAGCGATGCTACCGATCTATTTCGACAAAATGCAGAGCGTCGTGTTTTCCAGCCTCGCGCAATATGACTTTGAGTTGATCCTGATCAACGACGGCTCGAAGGATCGAACGCTGCCGATCTTACGCGAGCTCGCGCAAAAAGACGCGCGCGTGAAGTACATTTCGTTTTCCCGCAACTTCGGCAAAGAAGCGGCGATGTACGCGGGGTTGAAGCATGCAAAAGGCGAGTATGTCTGCGTGATGGATTGCGACCTGCAAGACCCGCCGGAGATGATAGAGACCATGCTCGAACGCCTCTCAACGGGCGATTGCGACTGCGTTGCGACCCGCAGAGTCACGCGTAAGGGCGAGCCAAAGATTCGCAGCGCGTTTGCGCGCGCGTTTTACCGCATCATCAACCGCATATCGGACACGGAGTTTGTCGACGGCGCGCGGGATTTTCGCATGATGCGCCGTTGCGTAGTGGATGCGGTGCTGGAACTACCGGAATACCACCGGG
>CAYVAO010000551.1:0-1542 GCA_964448895.1 uncultured Christensenella sp. | reverse complement strand
ACGTTGCCGGTGGCCGAAGCGGATTCAAACGCCGCCATGCTCAGCGGATAGCCGGCGAGCAAACCCGCAAGCGTTCCTACGCTGAACGTCGCAATGTAGAGAATGACGATCAACGCGGCGTTCTTTACAATGGAGTCGGTGAGCGTGATATCGCGGATGTGGTGATATTTCTGCTCCTTGATACGCGACTCCGGCAAAACCATGCGCCGCACTTCGCTGCGAAGAGCGGTGAAAAGAATGCCCGTGCGCATACCCTTGAAACCGCCCGCGGTCGAGCTTGCGCTGCCGCCGAGCATCATGGCAATCGTGATGGCGAAGAGCGCGATGTCGCCCCACTCATAGTAAAACTGCTTGGCGTAAATCGTCATAAACCCCGTCGTCGTATGTCCCGAAATCAGCTGGTAAAAGCCTTTGCGGAACATGGCCATCGCGTCCGGATACACGCCGTCCTTCATGAGGCCGAGCGTGCAGAGGAGCACGGTAATCGTCAGCGTAACGGCGAAGGTTACGATTTCAATGTTCTTTCGCAGCTCGCGCGTGTTGCCGGAGAGCACCGCATGGTGCAGGGCAAAGTTAAACGAGCCGATGACGAAAAACACGACGGTAACGAGCTCCATCAGCGTGCTGTGATAATACAGCACGCTTTGGCTCATCGGCGCAAAGCCGCCGGTGCTCCAGGCGGACATGTTCATCCAAAGCCCGTGCAAAAACGCGCGGTCCAGCGGGAGCCCCGCAAGCAAAGCGGAAACCGTGAGCGAAACGGTTCCAATCGCAAGATAGATCAGACTGATCTGCCAGATGCGGCGCGCGGTGCTGACCGCATTGGGAAAGAGTTTTTCATCTTTCGCTTCGCCCACATACATGCGATACGCGCCGCCCTGCCCTCTGGTTAAGAACGTCAGCGCAAGCACGACCATTCCCTGACCGCCGACATACGTCAGAATAAAGCGCCACATGTTGACGCCGTTGCTGATGTGGTCCATGTCCTGAATCAGCGATAAACCGGTCGTAGTGAGCCCGCTCATTACGTCGAAACACGCGTCCAGATAGGACAGGTAGTTTCCGGAAAAATAGTATGGTAGTGCGGAGAGCAGCATACACCGAAACCACGACCCCGCTGCGACCACCATACCTTCGCCGAAGCCGAGCTTGCTGAATCGCTCTTTTGTTCCGAGCAGCATCAAACCCGCGGCTACAATCACCGCGATGGAAAGCGATGCTGTAAACGCCAGCGCAATCGGCCACTCACTATATAAAAGTGAAGTGATGATTGATATCAACTGAAGCGCGTTTAGCACCAGTACAATGAGCCCGGTATAGTAACAGATCGGCCGAAGCCGATTGACTGGTTGATCGATCATACATCGTTACCCAAGCAATGCGGAAAAGGCAAACCCCGCAAGGATCAGCGCGCCGGAAAACCCGATTTCAAGCGCAACCCCTCGCGCCATTTTTAGTTTCTCTTTCATCTATTTATCTCCTGCAGGCAAAGCACTGCGAAAAATTGCTCATTTTACTTCTCCCCGAATCTTCGCAATGATA
>CAYVAO010000550.1:0-1545 GCA_964448895.1 uncultured Christensenella sp. | reverse complement strand
AATGATCACCAAGCGCGACGGGCACCAGGAAGCGTTTGACCGTCTCAAGATAAAAAATGCCATTTGGAAGGCCGCACAGGCCGTCAACGGAACCGATGAGGAGCGCTCGGAGCGACTCGCCGACGAGGTCGTTCGCCTTGCTGAGGCGCGCTACGGCGACAGAACGCCGGACGTGGAAGGCATTCAAGATTTGGTTGAGAAAGTGCTCATCGAAGCGGGCCACGCAAAGACCGCGAAAGCATATATTTTGTACCGCGAAAAGCGCCGCGGCACGCGTGAAATCAACGCTCTGATCGGGGCTACCATCGATATGTTTGGCGACTATCTAAACGACCGCGACTGGGGCGTAAAAGAGAACGCCAACATGCAGCGCAGCGTCAACGGACTCAACAACTATGTGCGCGAGGCGTTCACTAAGAAATACTGGCTCTATGAAATTTATCCCATCGACGTTTGCAAGGTGCATGAAAGCGGAGACGCGCATATCCACGATCTCGGCTTCTTTGGCCCGTATTGCGCGGGCTGGGATCTTCGTCAGCTGCTCTCGGACGGGTTTGGCGGCGTTGACGGAAAAGTAGAGAGCAAGCCCGCAAAGCATCTGCGCTCATTTTTGGGGCAAATTGTCAACTCGACCTTTACGACACAGGGTGAAACGGCGGGCGCACAGGCCTGGAGTTCCTTTGATACCTATTGCGCGCCGTTTGTCAAATACGACAATATGACGTTCGATCAGGTTTGCCAGTGCTTGCAGGAGTTTGTGTTCAACATCAATGTGCCAACGCGTGTCGGCTTCCAGTGCCCGTTTTCCAATCTGACGTTCGATATCAAGGTGCCTTCCACGCTCAAGGATGAGCCGGTGCTCATCGGCGGCAAGATGATGGAAGAGACGTATGGCGATTTTCAGGAGCAGATGGATCTGTTTAACCGCGCGTTCTGTAAAGTCATGCTTGATGGCGACGCGAAGGGCCGCGTGTTTACATTCCCGATTCCGACGATCAATATCACGAAAGACTTCGATTGGTCGAGCCCCGTTGTGGATGATTTCATGCGTATCACTTGCAAATACGGCATTCCGTATTTTGCGAACTATGTCAATTCAGACCTCTCGCCGGAGGACGCGGTCTCGATGTGCTGCCGTCTCAGGCTCGACAAGCGCGAACTGAGAAAGCGCGGCGGCGGCCTTTTTGGCAGCAATCCCATGACCGGAAGCATCGGCGTTTACAGCATCAACCTGCCGAGAATCGGCTACCTTGCGCAATCAAAAGAGGACTTCTTTGAGCGCCTTGGCAAGATCGCGACGCTCGGCAAGGTCAGCCT
The DNA here is from genome assembly GCA_964448895.1 of uncultured Christensenella sp. Taxonomy (GTDB): domain Bacteria; phylum Bacillota; class Clostridia; order Christensenellales; family CAG-138; genus UBA7703. The sequence continues at coordinate 228 of CAYVAO010000550.1, read as the reverse complement.
TGAAATCAAGCGCAAGATCATTGAAAAGCAGTCCGAACAGGGCTTATATCCGTACTCGACCAACTATCTCAGAAATGTCAAAGAGCGCACGGGCGAATACTGGACGAATCATTTTAACACGATCGGACTCGTCGGCATGAACGAATGCTGCCTCAACTTCATCGGCAAGGATATCGGCAGCCCCGAAGGACTCGAGTTCTCGCTGGAGATTATGAACTATCTGCGTGC
>CAYVAO010000549.1:1180-1553 GCA_964448895.1 uncultured Christensenella sp. | reverse complement strand
AAGCACAGGCACAATCCATCCGATATGGAGATCAATACTATGAGACGGCTGATTGCGATTGCACACCATCAGGACGATTACGAGTGCATGTGGAACGGGATAGAAGATTTGTATACGCGCGATACGAAAGAGATACTGCCGCCGAGTTTCTTTTTTGTGCTCGCGAGTTTCGGCTCGTTTTGCTATATGAAAACCAGCAATTCGGAACTGAAACGCATGCTTGCTTTGGGAGACGGGCGTACAAAACAGATGTATGCGTTCCTCGCACCCATTGCGGGGTTCGACTATAAACACTTTGAATACAGCTCGTTTACGAAAGCGCTTGCCAAAGCGAAGGCGGAAATCGACGCGGGATTTCCCTGCGTGCTCGGCG
>CAYVAO010000549.1:0-1170 GCA_964448895.1 uncultured Christensenella sp. | reverse complement strand
TGCCATACTTTAAAAAGCTCTATCATGCGGAACATATCCCGTTTCATTACGTGCTGATGGTGGGGTACGACGACGAACTCGAATGCGTCTACATCGACGATTGCGGGCGGCAGGAAACGCTGGCTCTGCCATACGACGAACTCCGGCTTGCCTGGGACTGCGCGTATCCGGGACTTTCGAAACCGAATACCGTTTGCACGGTTCGCATGCACGCAAATAAGAGCAAGTATGAAATAGCACGCGAGGCGCTTGCAAAAAAGCGGGAAGCGTTTCTCAATCCGCCCGTAGGGTTCGTTGGCGCGCGAGGCTTCGAGAAGTTCATTTCGGAACTTCCGAAATGGAAGAGCGAGTTTTCCAAGGAAGAATACGACAAGCTGCTTTTCAACATGGTGCAGTTTTTCGGAACCGTTCCAACGGTTCCAAACGCGCTTCTGGGCATTGCCGAGCCGGACGACATCGCTTTTGGGGGCGGATTTGACAAAGCGAGCGTTGTACTTTCGCAGCTTGGCATGGAGTACGGCGATCAGTCGATGCTGCAAGCCGCGGCGATCTTTGGAGAAGGCGCGGCCGTTATTTCGAAGATTAAGGACGTTATTACGGACTACCTGTCAAACAAAAAGGACGAGACGGCGGAACTGCCCGCACTGTTTGCGGACGGCCTGACGATCATGAGAAACGGATTTGCAGCGCTGGCTTAGGTATTCTTTCGTAGTTATTCGCTTTTCGTGTTACCCATATGCGTGCTTCTGTTTTCTAAAATATGTATGGCTTAGGAACGTTTCAACCTGCGAACACCCGCGCGGAAGCCCGCGCGGGTTTTAGCGTCGTATCATCGCCAAGGTTTGACACGCGCCCGAAAAGAGTGCTATTCTCAAGCGGAGAGAACGGCGCGCAACAGGGAGAAATTTCGCCCAATTCCTGCGCCCGCATACCGGGAGAGATTGGATGCAGACCATCCTCTGGGAAAACGGCCAGCGGCTCACAGAGGCGTTCGGCGTGCCGCGCGGAGTTACGTGCCTCGTCGGCGGCGGCGGCAAAACGACGCTGCTGCTGCGGCTTGCCTGCGAACTGCATGAGAGCGGCGCGCGCGTGATCGTCTCGACCACGACGCATATCTTTCCGCCGGAAGGAATGCGCGTCCTTGCGGGCGAGTCCGTTCAGGACGTGCTT
>CAYVAO010000548.1:1323-1562 GCA_964448895.1 uncultured Christensenella sp. | reverse complement strand
TTTAGCAAAACGGCCGCTCTTCGCGAGCGGCCTTTGCTGATGCGTGCGTGTTTACAGTGAGATTCCGAAGAGATCCATCGCGTTCTGGTAGGTGGCGGCTGCCGCTTCTTCCAGCGAAATGTTGCGCACCTTCGCGAGGGTTTCCAGCGTGAGGTGGATCAACAGCGGGCTGTTGCGCTCGCCGCGGTGCGGTTCCGGCGTCTTATACGGGCAATCGGTCTCGATGACGAGCCGCGCCC
>CAYVAO010000548.1:0-1313 GCA_964448895.1 uncultured Christensenella sp. | reverse complement strand
AAACGCGATGTAGTAGCCCATGTCGATATAGCGAACCGCGTCCTCGTAACTTCCGGAATAGCAGTGTAGCACGCCGCCCAAGCGGCCCTTTCGCGCGGAGAGCAGCGCCATTACATCCCCGTGCGCCTCGCGGTCGTGGATGATGACCGGCTTTTTTGCCGCAATCGCGAGGTCGAGCTGATTGGCAAACGCTTCCCGCTGCGCTTCGCGCGGGGAGAAGTCATAATGATAATCCAGCCCGATTTCGCCGACGGCTACGATCTTCTTTTGCTCCAACGCGCGCTCCACGCGCAGAAGGTTGGAGCGATCCGCCTTGCTGGCGGAGTGCGGATGGATGCCCGCGCTGCCATAGACAAAGTCGTAAAGCAGCGTAAGCGCCTGTATCTTCGGGATATCTTCCGTTTCGACGCAGGCTTCAACAAAGCCGCGCACGCCCGCCGCCGGCAGGGAGGGGATCAGCGCGTTTCTGTCCTCGTCAAATTTATCGTCGAGTAGATGCGCATGGGTATCAAACAGTTGCATGGTTCAACTTCCTGTGCTTCCATATTACGCCAATTGCGTGAGATCGAGATCCATCAGTATCTCGTCAAAGTACGTGCCGCGGACGTTGATCTTCGCCTTGTGGCGACCGATCTCAACAAACCCGAAGCGCTTGTAGAGCGCGATGGCGCGTCCGTTTCCTTCGCGCACCTCCAGTGAGAGCATCCGCAGAAATCCGGTGTCCTTGGCAAAGTCGATCATAGCCCGCATGGCAATGCTGCCGATGCCGAGGTGCCAGTAAGCCTTCTTGATGGAGATGCCGACGCCGCCGACATGCGAAATTCTCGTTCTTGCCGCCGCGCGTACGTCGCAGACCAGCACGATTTCGCCGTCAATTGTGCCGACGAACATCTTCGTGTTCGGCGCGGTCAGCGTGGTCGTGATCCAGTCCTTCTCGCCTTCGAGCGTGAGACCTTCGATTCCGTGTTCGTCCGCGAGCAGAAACTCCGTCTCGCTGCCGACGACCTTGAGAAAATCAATCAACTCCTGCGCGTCGTCCAATGTTGGATCGCGCAAAATCAGCGTTCGTCCGTCGCAAACGGTGTATTCGGACATGGGGATGCTCCTTTCCAGCGGGCGTTGTTTATCGCACTTTGAGGCCGCTCTCCATTTCGGCGAGCGTGGTCAGCGCGGAGAGGTTCTCATCCGCCGCGTCCGAGGCGCAGAGGATCATGCCGCGGCTTTCGACGCCGCAGAGCGTCACGGGCTTTAGGTTTGCCACCAGCACGACGGTTTTGCCGACGAGGTCGTCCGGCGCATACCACTGCTTGATG
>CAYVAO010000547.1:0-1569 GCA_964448895.1 uncultured Christensenella sp. | reverse complement strand
CAGCCGCGGCAGAACGCGAGTGAATCGCGTTCCAAAGTTTTCTCTAAAATAGAGAACCCCCTTCCAGTAAAGTATTCTTTCAGTTGGAGATTGATTTCTTGTTGTCTCGACGTGAGATACTCACCGTCGGAGATGAGATAAACTTGCATGGGCTGCCTCCGCCTATTTGTTATGATAGAAGTATCACGTTCCCACCGTTCCGTCAAGTAAATTGATACGCTAACGATTTTACATTTGCGTTCGACGGCGGTTATTCACTTGTGATTCCAGACTATATACGATATAATGTTTGGAAAGTTTGGAGGGATAGTACCATGTCTGTTCGCGATTTGGCAGTTAGCGCAAAGGCCGCCTCCGGCAAGCTCGCAATCACTTCTGCAAAGACGAGAAACGAAGCGCTCGTTGCGATGGCGGAAGCGCTGATCGCCGCTACGCCAAAAATTTTACAAGCAAATGCCGAAGACGTGCGCCTTGCAAAAGAGCGCGGGGTAAAGGCATCGTTTATCGACCGTCTGACGCTCGATGAAAAGCGCGTGGAAGGCATGGCAAACGGCATGCGCAAGGTATCCCTCTTGCCTGACCCGATCGGCAAGAGCGATGCGGTTTTCGTTCGTCCAAACGGGCTTCGTATCGAGAAACGCCGCGTGCCGCTTGGCGTCATCGGTATTATCTACGAAGCGCGCCCGAATGTAACAGCGGACGCGATCGCGCTCTGTATCAAGAGCGGAAACGCCTGCGTACTGCGCGGCGGAAGCGAAGCGCTCCTGAGCAACGCTGCCGTCTGCGATGCGCTCAACGAAGCCGCGATTCAAAACGGAATTCCCGCTGGCGCGATTCAGCTCCTGCGTGATACCGATCGCGCGGCTGCCAGTGAAATGATGAAACTAAACGGATTGATCGACGTTCTGATTCCGCGCGGCGGACAGGGGCTGATTCAGAGCGTACTGCAACAGGCAACTGTTCCGGTGATCGAAACGGGTGTTGGCGTATGCCATGTCTATATCGACGAATCGGCTGACCTTGATATGGCGGCGGACATCATCGAAAACGCGAAATGCTCGCGTCCGTCCGTTTGCAACGCAGCCGAGACGCTTCTTGTTCACGCGGCGGTCGCGGAGGATTGCCTGCCCCAAATTGCAAATCGCCTGATCGCGCGCGGAGTCGAGCTCCGGTGCGATGCGCGCGCAAAGAGCCTCATGCCGGGCTCGATCGACGCCACGGACGAAGACTGGTCGACAGAATACAACGACCTGATTCTTTCGGTAAAGGTTGTTGATTCTTTTGACGAGGCGATTGCCCACATCGAAACCTACGGCACGCACCACAGCGACGCAATCGTGACTGAATGTTACCGCACGGCGGAGCGTTTCCTCAACGAGGTGAATTCCGCGGCGGTCTATGTGAACGCCTCGACGCGCTTTACGGACGGCGAAGAGTTTGGCTTTGGCGCGGAGATCGGCAGCAGCACGCAGAAACTGCATGCAAGAGGCCCAATGGGACTGGATGAATTGACCACGGTCAAATACGCCATTCGCGGCGAGGGACAGGTTCGATAGATCATATCCGCAG
>CAYVAO010000546.1:0-1575 GCA_964448895.1 uncultured Christensenella sp. | reverse complement strand
TCCGTGAGCGAACGCTTCAGCTTTTCATATTCCGGATCGCCGGGCTTCAGGTCTTTACGCGGATTGTAATCCGCCGGGATCAGCTTACCGACCGGCAGCGTTTTAATGACCATGGTTTTTTCCTTTCGACATGATTTTTTGTAATCCCGTACGCGCGGCTTGGAGATTCCCAGCGAGCGCCTGCCCGCGCAGCGTCTTTCGCTGCTGGCTTGTCAGACGGTGATGCCGGAGCGAATGGATGAACGACTGTACTTCGTCCATGCTCATTTCCCCCTGCGCGCGGTCAGTAGCCGCTCCATAACGTCGTCCTGCGGGCTTGAGCCCGTATAGTCGGTGATGCAGTTATCTTTGACGATCTGGAGGATTTCAAACCAGAGCCGGTTCGTCTGCGTCATGTAGTTCTGACTCATAGCAACATACGGAGACTGGATCGCCATAGAGGTAGTCGGGTGCTTTGCCAGGTACCCTGTTTTCGTAATGATTTCCTCGCAATGAATCCACCTTGCCGCCATCATGGAATAACGTTCCAATACCTGCGGAGGCACCATCGAAGCGCAGCCACGATTATCTAGCCAACTCCATGTGGCTTTGTATATCTCGCCGGCCTGCAAAATCGTACCGTCCTTCTGCACTGCAGACAGCATTGCGCTTGGCCGCGGCATGTCGGCGCCCTGAAATTCCGCAGCGTTCGGAAACGCCATGACCGTCAGCTTCCGTTTGCCGGGATTGCCCTCGAGCATCTTATCCGCGAGCGGCTTTTTCTTCTGACCCGCACCGGGGCGCGGCCCTCCGTGACCGTTTGACATGTGCATTTCCTCCCAAATAACTTATGAGCCTATACCCTCTCTTGAAACCGCGAAAATTTACACGCGACCCGACCGCGTTTCACGATCTAAAAAGTCACAGAGATGTGACAACCGTATGGTCATGTCGGAAATTCAATTCGTCTTTAAGTTGTTGCTCTTGATCGTAATCCTCGAGTGGCAGCTCTTACACAGCGCCATGAGATTGTTTTCGTCGTGCGTACCGCCGACTGCAAGCGGCAGGATGTGGTGCACTTCCTCGGCGGGCGTCAGCCTGCCTTCCTTTTCGCACTGTTCGCACAGCGGATGCGCTTGGATATAGCGCGCGCGAATCCGACGCCACGCGCGCCCGTATCGTTGTTTGGTATCGGGATCGCGCTGGTATTTGTTGTAATGACACACGGCGATCTGTCTATGTTCGTCGCAGTACCGACCGTCGGTCAACCTGCTGCAACCTGGATAGGAGCAAGGACGTTTGGGGTTTCTCGGCATTGACGCGCCTCGCTTTCAGGCATAAGAAAAGCCCCGGAAGGAATCCTCCGAGGCCGTCTTATTCTATTTCGCTATTGTAATACTAACACGGCTGCCTACATGACAAACAGTGACATTTACTGCCATGTTTGCGAAATGGCAAAAGAAAAGCCCCAGAAGAAATCCTCCGGGGCCGCACCACTCTGTTTTTCTATTGTAATACTACCACGTCAATCCACATGACAAACAGTGACATTTAGTGACATGTTTTCGGAACTGTGATACTATTCACAGCTTCATC
>CAYVAO010000545.1:0-1579 GCA_964448895.1 uncultured Christensenella sp. | reverse complement strand
CCAGGAGCGCAAAGTAACTGTCCATCTGCTCGTTGCAAGTCCAACGGATAAACGCCATCGCGCTGTCCTTGTTTGGCGAGCGTTCGGAAACGCCCAGACTCCAGCCGCCCAGCAAGGGGCTGTTTCCGGGGATATGGTTGTAGCCGATCGAGCCTATCATGCTGCTCTTGCGCAAGTCGTTGATGTTGGTCAAAAAAGACGGGTACGAAATCAGCATCGCGGTTTCTCCGCTGAGGAAGCTGTCGACTATGCTCACATCGTTTGCGTTCAGGTAATCCGGCTTGGCATAGCGCAGAATTTGAATGAAGTTGATGTAAGCTTTCAGCGTCTTCGGGTTATCAAACACCACGTTGCCGTTGCTGTCGATGATCTCACTGCCATAGGATCGCAGGCGCATATAGAGTTCCGGCGCGAGGCACTCGTCATATGCCGCCGGTATGGAGACACCGTAAGGAATGGCGTTCGTTTTGCTGGTAAAGAACTCGGCCATCGCATTGTATTCCCGCAAGCTGACCGGCGGACGAAGCGGAGAGCCGAACTGCTTCTCAAATTGATTCCGCAGGGCGGGGCTGTCAAAAAGATCCTTGCGATAATAGAGAATTTGCGGCGCGTACATGAAGGGAAGGCCGAAATACTTATCCTGAAACTTGGAGAAGTATTCCAGACTGCCGGGTAAAAACTTCGAGACGTCAATCGTGTGCATGAAGCTGGAGATATCGGCCAGGATACCTTGATTTGCCAGCAAGCCGAGCCACGGGATATCGTACATATAGACGTCGTATCGATTCTCCGCCTTGTCACTAAGGCTGCTATCCACAATGGCGTCATAGAGCCGGTGATGCTGCAAGATCGTGATATCCACACGAATACCGGTCTGCGTCTCAAAATTACGCAGTAGACCGTGGAAAGAATGCACGAGCGGTGTGTCGAGCATCAAAATGCGGATGCTGTTTTTCTTGCTGCCGACGGCGGCGCTGGGCTGAAGGTTTGCAGGCGCTTTGAGCGCAGACAATACCATAGTGGCGTCGTGAACTTCGTTGGAGTTGAGTATGATCTGGTCGCTTTCCTGCAGCTGAGGCGATTGCAGTTTTTCCACTAATAGATTCGCGGCTTTTGCGCCGAGCTTCATCGCGGGACGCGCCGTGGAAAAATTTGCAAACGAGCGGGTATATTTATTCCAATGCTCCTCGCCCAGCGTAACGACGGGGATGTTTTGCGTGGAGTATCCGAGAATGTGCAACCCTTCGATCACGCCGTTGGCGATGGTTTCGGATGTGGTCATGACGATATCGGGTGTGTCTTTCTTGAGTAAGCCCGTTATCTTGCGGAAGGCATCTTCCTTGTTCAGGTCGGTTTGGATGATTGCGTCTTTGTGCGGGGCGCGGTCGCTGCTCTCATACGCTTCAGTAAAGCCTTTGACGCACTCCGACTCGCTGGTGAAGCGGAGCGGCCCTGTCATGAGATAGATCTTCTGATAGTTGGAGTCCAGCAGCGTCTGTGTCATCTCGCGGATGCTGGTGCGATTATCAAACGAAACAAAGTTCGCATCAAGGCTGCTGATCAACCGGTCGATTTAAAC
>CAYVAO010000544.1:0-1586 GCA_964448895.1 uncultured Christensenella sp. | reverse complement strand
GTCACCGCCGGCCAGCTTCTCTTCCTCTTTCAACTGGCAACGGCGTTCGCGGGCGAGCTGCTCAACATAAACGCCTTTGACCAACCGGGCGTGGAGGAAGGCAAAAAAGCCACCTACGCGCTGCTCGGCAAGCAGGGCTACGACGAAAAACGCGCGGAACTCGCGGCCATTGCCGAAAAGAGCGAGCGCTATATCATCTAGAACATGCTTACGTTCCGTCCGCTCAAACAAGCGGATAAACAGCAGGCGATGGACATTTGGGAGTTGCGTTTTCACGACTCCCTTTCCTTTATTGACTGGTATTTTTCCGAGCGGTTCGCGCCGGAGACATCGTTTTGCGCGGAAGAAGAAGGTCGAATCATCAGCATTGCGCACGGCTCCGTCATGCAGCTTCGCATTCGCGGCATCGTGTTTCCCGCGATGATGATCTCGGGCGTTGCGACGCTGCCCGGCTACGAGGGTCAGGGTATCATGAAGCGCGTTCTTCTTGCGATGTTCGAGGAATGCAGACGGCGCAATATCCCGCTTGCGTTTCACAAGCCTTCGCATTTTTCCATCTATCGCGCGGTAGGCGAGTTCCCCTGCTACGATGCGCTGTTTCACACACGGGAGAGCGATCCTCAGTCCCCCGTCGTCTGGGACGCGCTGCCGGAAGCAGGCGATCTGCTTCGCGTTTACAAACAGGCAACAGCGCGATACAACGGCTGCGTGATTCGTTCTCTTTCCGATATAGAAAAGCGCGTGCAGGATTTAACCTGCGACGGAACACGATTTCTTTTGCACCAAACGAACGGAAAAGCCGATGGTTATCTGTTTGCCTCGGAGGAAGAAGACGACTCGCTCTATTGCGAAGAGGCGCTCGCTACCTCTGCGCTGGCATACACCGAGATGATCGCGCGCTTACCAAAAGGCACCGTCGTCAAGCTTCCCCCGGATATTCCGCTTTCCGGCAATTTACAGCCTTGGGGCGTGATGATTCCCGTGGATGTCTCCGCTCTACTACGGGCACTCTGCGGAACAACATCCGCGTTTCGGTTAAACGTGCTGGACGGTATGATGCCCTGGAACAACGGCGTATTCGACGGCGCAGGTAACAGGACAAACGAACCCGCAACCGATACGCTGTCGGTCGGTCGGCTGATGCAATTTTTGTGCGGGTATCTGCCGTTTCGGGACGTGTTTTCGCAGGAAACCTGTTATTGTGCCGACGAATATTGATCGAGCTTGAACATCGCTTTTTCAAAACACATGTGCTAAAATTAAGTGAAAAAATCTTACTCGCAAGGAGACAATCATGTACGATATCGTATCCCTTGGCGAACTGTTGATCGATTTTACGGAGAGCGGCGTTTCCCCCGCGGGACAGCGCCTCTTTGAGCAAAACGCGGGCGGCGCGGTGACCAATCTTCTCTGTGCGGCATCCCAGTGCGGCTCCAAAACCGGCTTTATCGGCAAGGTCGGGCGCGACATGCACGGAGCCTTTCTCAAGCAGGCGATGGTCAACGCGGGCGTGGACATGCATGCGCTCATCGAGGCGGACGACGTATTCACGACGCTTGCGTTCGTGGCCCTCACGCCTAGCGGAG
>CAYVAO010000543.1:0-1586 GCA_964448895.1 uncultured Christensenella sp. | reverse complement strand
TTCTTTGAATCAAACAATATCGGACGCGGGCCGTCGGTGACAAGCCTCACCTGCATATTTGCCTGAAACACGCCGCACTGAACCGGAACACTCTGCCCGATTCGCGCAATTGCTGCTTCGTAGAGCGGAATCGCCTGCTCCGGTCGCGCCGCTTTGATGTAGCTCGGTCGTTTGCCCTTTCTCGCGTCCGCACAGAGCGTAAACTGTGAGATCAGCAGGATGCTCCCGCCAATATCCTGTACCGAACGATTCGGAATCTCGTTTTCGTCGTCAAACACGCGAAGGCCGACAACCTTATCACAAATATAGGTTAAGTCCACCTCGGTATCGCCCTCTTCGATGCCCAAAAATACGACGAGACCGCGTTCGATCTCGCCAACGATTTTGTTCTCAACTGTTACGGTCGCACCCGTCGTGCGCTGAATGACTGCTCTCATGTTAACCCAGTTTCTCCCGCTTAGCGATTCATGCGATAAACGTCGCTGACGCATTTCAGTTTTTTCAGGTTGCGGATAATCACGTTGAGTTGCTCGGTGTTCGCCACCTCAAACGTCATCTCGATGATATAGCGATCGTCCGCCATCGGTTTGCCGCTGATGGACTGAATGCTGACATTGAGGCTCGAAATCTGCTGCGAAATTTGGGAAAGCGTGCCGGGACGGTTGTCTCCCTCAATCTGCAACGAAGCGTTAAACGCGCTCTTCGTGTTGATCGCCCACTCCACCTCGATGATGCGATCCAGATCGCTTTGCAGGTTTGCCACGTTCGGGCAATCCGCGCGATGCACCGAAACGCCTCTGCCGCGCGTGATGTAGCCGATGATGGGATCGCCGGGCAACGGATTACAGCAGTTGCCGAAGCGCACCGCCATACCGGGATCACCCTTGACGATGATTCCGTTGACCGGAACATGCGTTTTGCTCGCTTCTTCCGCGCCGCCGGTGCGAATCTTCTCCGCAATTTCGGCGGCCTTATCGTCCTTCTTCTTCAGCTCGCACAGTTTATGCAGCACCTGGCTTGCCGACATGCCGCCAAAGCCAATCGCGGCATAGATATCGTCGATGCTGCTGACGTTAAGCCGCTCGATGAGCGGATTGACGTATTCCGGTTTGGTCACGTCGCTGATGACGATGTTTTGTCGCTTTGCCGAATCTTCCAGCATCTCCCGACCGCGGGCGATATTTCCCTCGCGGTTTTCTTTCTTGAACCACTGGCGGATCTTATTACGCGCGGCCTGTGTTTTCACGATCTTGAGCCAGTCGAGGCTTGGCCCCGCCTGACTGTTGGAGGTGATGATCTCGACAACGTCGTTAGTCTTGAGTTTATAATCGAGGCGAACCAGCGCGCCGTTGATGCGCGCACCCTGCGTATGATGACCGATATTCGTGTGGATACGGTAAGCAAAATCCAGCGGTGTGGAACCGCGCGGCAGGTCGATGATCTCCCCTTTTGGCGTGAGTACGAAAACATACTCGCCGAGGAAATCCTTCATGATGCTCTCGACGAATTCCTTGCTGTCCTCGGTCGTGTCCCGCGCTTCAATGACCTGACGAAGCCAGCTGGTCTTGCGATCCAAAAGACTCTGA
>CAYVAO010000542.1:762-1589 GCA_964448895.1 uncultured Christensenella sp. | reverse complement strand
GATCAAACCAGGGTCAGGAGAAGCGCGCGCTCTGCGAAAAAGCCTACGGACTCTTTCGGGAGTTTCGCGGGGCATATGTCTCCGAATGGCAGCGGCTGGAAAACTGCGAACGGATGTACCGCGGTGATCACTGGCACGATGTGCCGATGCTTGACCGCAACGAGCCGAGACCGGTGACGCCGATTATCCAGAGTACGGTGGAGAACATCAAGGCCGAGCTGCTGGATCGCGTGCCGGAGGCGGTCATCCTGCCGGAAAGCCCGAAGGACAGCGAGATTGCGCACGTAATCGAAGCCATCATCCGCCAGAACCACGACGCGGATGGTTACGTGAAGGAATACCGCAAGCTCGTTCACGATCTGCTTGTTGGCGGCTACTGCGTGCAGGAGGTCGGCTACGACAACACGCTCAACGCGGGCCTCGGCGGCGCCTTTATCCGCCACGTGGACGCGAGGAGCATCCTCATTGACCCGCTGACAACGGATGCGCAGGAAAGCCGGGCGATCTTCAAGATTTCGCTCAAGACGCGCGAATACATCGAATCCCGCTTTCCCAAAGCTGCGCCGTTTCTCACGGCGGACGCGTTCGGCACGCCTGACGCTGTGGAGGACGGAATCCTGCACGGAGACCGGAACGGAGCGATGCTCTTCCTCGAATACTGGTGGCGGGAATTTGACGCGGAGACGGAGCGATCGAGCGTACACATGGCGCAGATTGCTGGAAACCAGGTGCTCTCGGATAGCAGGGATACGAAACCGAACGGTCGCTTTGAACACGGGATGTATCCGGTTTTGCTCACCCCGATGTTCGTGCGAAAGGGCTACTCC
>CAYVAO010000542.1:0-752 GCA_964448895.1 uncultured Christensenella sp. | reverse complement strand
GTGGACATGTTTGAAACGCAGCAGAAATACGCGGACAAACTCGACCAGATCGTGCTGAAAAACGCACTGATGGCGAGCCACAACAAACTGCTCGTGACCGAAGCCAGCGGATTTGACACCGAGGACCTGCGCGATTGGAGCCGGGAGGTTCACCGCGGCGAAAGCCTCAACGGGGTCACCTGGTTTTCCACGCCGCCGCTACCTGCGTATATCATCGGCTACATCGACAGCATTCGCGAGAGCATCAAGCAGGAGAGCGGCGCCAACGATTTTTCGCGCGGTACAACCGCCGGAGGAATCACCGCGGCGACGGCCATCGCCGCCATGCAGGAAATGAGCAACAAGCGCGCACGCATGATGGCACGACTGCTGCATGAAAGCTTTCGCGACGCGGTGCGTCTCGAAATCGAAGTCGAGCGGGAGTTTAACTTCTTTACCCGCCGCGTGAATGTGACCATCAATGGCGAGACGAAGGAACGCACCTTCGAAAGCACGATGCTCGTGAAGAAAGCGCCGGGAAACGTCGCGCTGCCGATTGAGTTCTATATCTCGGTCAAGGCGCAGCAGGAGACGAAGTACTCCGCGATGAGCCAGAACGAGCTGGCGCTGCGCATGCTGCAAAGCGGCATCATGACGCCCGCGCAGGCTGTGGAGCTCATGGTATTTGAGGGCAAGGATCAACTGCTCAAACAGCTCAAAGAACAAAGCGAGAAAGCGGAAGCGCTCGCAAAACAACAGCAACAGACTCTCCC
>CAYVAO010000541.1:0-1606 GCA_964448895.1 uncultured Christensenella sp. | reverse complement strand
CAGGGACCACTGAAAACGGGCTTGGCATCGGGCAGGCGGCGCTTGATGGCCATGCTAGGCGCAATCATGGGCGATACCACGGGCGAGAGATAGCGAATCAATTCGGGATAGTATTTTTGAATGAGCAGGTTCACCGAGTGGCAGCAGGAGGTAATGATAACGTCCTCACTATGCACCGCCATTTGCTTCTCATATTCGCGCTTGACCAGCGTTGCGCCAATGGCCGTTTCCTCGGCGGAGGAAAAGCCGAGCTTGACCAGCGCATCCTTGAGCGCGGAGAACCCGGAGCCTTCAAAATACGCGGCAAACGACGGCGCAAGGCTCGCTACAACGGGAGCCTCCTGCTCGAGCAGCACGCGCACCAGCTCCGTTCCATCCGCAATCTGCTTTGCGTTTTGTGGGCAAACAACGAAACACTGGCCGCAGAGAATGCACTCCTCGCCAACGATATGCGCCTGGTTCGCCGAGAAGCGAATAGACTTCACCGGGCAGTGGCGAATGCATTTATAGCAGTTTTTGCAGTTCGATTTTTTTAGCTTGAGAACTTCCGACATATCGATCCTTCTTTATCTGCACGATTGTGCGGCGGTTGTTTGTCTATCCGCGCAAAGGCGCGGGTGCTTCTTGCTGTTTCTCGCGCGAAAGCCGCGGCAGCACCGTTTCGTAAAAAAAGCGAGCGGCGCTCTCCGGCGAAACGGAATAGACTTCGCCATCCAGCAAAACGCTTACGCCCGTTTGGCAATGCCCCATGCAAAAAGAGCCTGTCAGCGCGATTTGCTCCTTTAGGCCGTTTTCCAAAACAAGCGTCTGCAGCTGCTCCACAACGCCGCGCGAGCCCTTTAGGTGACAGGAACTGCCAATACATATCGCAATGTGCATGCTTTCGCCCCTTTTTAAATCAACAGCCAACTCATTAGAAAGCATGTTGAACGACTTAATCCGACCATTAATCGCGTTTCTTTTATCGATATTTTAATACTGATTCCGTCTTTTGTCAACCGCACGTCGCGCTTGTTTCTTATCTGATTAGAAATCTAACCGCGTTCCGGCGACCGCTCCTATTCGACCGTCGGTGCGCTTGTTTCTTTTACGTCCAACGATTATACTTGTAGTGTGTCTTTTAGCGCTTAAAGCGCCCAATATAGGTCTACACAGCGACATGTCCGCATATGATCCGCTTAATGTCGTGCCCTGAACAAACCGCCGTTGACAACTGCAGCACAAACGCGGAATTAATCGCGCTTTTTATCCGCTTGACCAAAATACGTCCGGGATGTTTTTTAGACCTTGAAGTACGCAATGTAGAAGTGGAGATGCCTCATGGATCAGGACTGAAGATACCAATTTTCGGCGGAACAGCGCCATACGCTTGAAGCGCTGCCCGTTGCACTGGCCGCATATCAGTTTGTGAACAATAAGGTAGTAACTCTGCTGGTTTCCGACGGGCTTTGCCTTTTTTGCGGTAGATCCCGCGCGGAGCTAACCTGCGCGCTCGACGACAATATGTTTGGCAGCGTCCATCCGGACGATGTAGAGATGCTCGCTAATCTCGGTTATACGTTTGCAACCAAGGAAGGGCCTTACGACGTTGTATACCGCACGCGGC
>CAYVAO010000540.1:0-1614 GCA_964448895.1 uncultured Christensenella sp. | reverse complement strand
TCAACAGCTGGTTAAACGCCTCGGCTTCGTCGAGCGTGGCTGTTTCCTTGATGCGGAAGACGACCATATCATGCCGATAAATATAGGCGCCGATGGTTGCGGTCTCGCTGATGCGCGCATAATACTCGGCGCGCGCGGTGGCAGCTTCAACATCCGCATACGCTTCCACAACGCAATCGTGTTTGCCGTTGAGCGTGAAATCGATGCGCTGGGTATACGGCGCCAGTTTACCCAGTCCCGATTTTGCGGCGGCGGCTTCATCATACTCGACAATGTTGGTGATGTCTGCTCCGAGGCCGACCAGCTCGTCGATGGATTCTTTCAGCGTCATCGTAGAAAGACGACCGTACAGACGCGGCGTCGGGCTGGGCGTCGCCGTGGGTTCCGGCGTCGGGACAGGGGTGACTTCGGGAGTCGGCGTGAAGCTTTCAACTTCGACAACATCCGGCGAGGGACTGCCTGAAGTTTGCGCGTTGAAACCAACCCCGTTTACGGCGGAGCAGCCGGTCAGCAAAAGCATAACGGCAAAGATGCAAATCAGTTTTTTCAAGTGGTTGTCCTCCTAATTCTGCGATATTGCGCCGAAAAAATCAGTTGCGGTCGTGCCAGGTTAAGGGGTACCGTAGCGTTTCTTCATAAAATGGAACAGAATTCCAAGCTTGCAAGCAAATATCGTGTTCGGAAATCGTCAATCGACTCCATGAGTCATTTTACACCCTCTACTCATGCTTCTGCAATCTCGAAGATAACGGTAGTATGGTAGGGGGGGCTATCTTGCAGAATCATTTTCGATCAAACACAGGCATGATCGGTCAAAAACGTATTATAATAGATGGAGAAATCCATTTATCGAAAAAATGTTGAGAACAATATTGCGCAAACGCGAAGGGGTACAAGCTGGTTCGGTTTGCAAAAAGGAGAATAACGCTGTGGCAGACGATCATTCCGAAGAAAAGGTTGTTGAGGTGCTCGACGAAGAAGAGGTTCAGAAGCGGTTTGAGCAGAGCAAGGAAAAGGCGAAGAAACTGCTCGAAGATCGGGACAAGATGGATCGCTTTTTGGAGCGATTGGAACGAAAACTCAAGCATGTTCCGGTGGTTGGCGGCATGCTTTCGGAGATTCCGATTCTCATCGCGCTGGTCAAGGCCTATATCGAAAAGCGGTATCTCGATATCCCGATTGGCTCGATCATCGCCGTTGTCGGCGCGCTGATCTATTTTCTAAGCCCCATTGACTTGATGCCGGACTTTCTGCCGGCAATCGGTCTTGTGGACGACGCGGCGGTGATAGGCCTTGCGCTCAAGTTTGTTCACGATGATGTAAAGGAATATAAAGCTTGGCGGGTGAAGAACAGCTCTCAGTCCGAAAAAGAGCAACATACTTGATGTTTTTTCGGTGGAGCGCGTAGCAATTGCCATGCTATACTCACCATAAAGTGAGGTTATTTCTATGACGGACAACGATAAATATCAAGCGCTTGTGGAGAAAGACCCGGCCTACGACGGCGCGTTTTTTGCCGCGGTCAAGACGACGGGCATCTTCTGCCGCACGACCTGCACTGCGCGCAAACCCAAACAGGAGAACGTTTGCTTTTACGATACGATTCATGACGCG
>CAYVAO010000539.1:473-1622 GCA_964448895.1 uncultured Christensenella sp. | reverse complement strand
CCAGCCGAGCGTGCCCGCGAGCAGGACCGCTCCTGCCAGCGCGGCGGTCAGCAGAATGGCGATCACGATATCGCGCGTTTCCGCCATTGCCAGCAAACCCGCGACGGCGAACAGCAAGGCGATCGGTCCGGCGCAGGCGAGCGCGAGCAATAGATTGCGCCGCAGGTAGCGGAGGATATGCCGCTTTACGCGAACGCGGCTCTCCATTGTCAGACGCGCGTCCGCCGCGGGAAAACGAAGCGCGCGGACGTTGCCTTCCCCTTGATGAATTGCTCGAACCCGGCGCAATCGCCGCGTTCAAAGCCGACCTTGTCCACGAGCAGCACGAGCTGCGCGCCAAGCTGGAGAAGATACAGGTTTTTCGTGCGGATCACGCGCTTGATCTGCGTATAGTTAATGCTCGTTTCGGCGCGCGTCTGCTCGCTGTATGTGGCGATCGTGTCCTCAAAGAAGCGCAACTCGCTGACAACTTCCGTATGATAGAGCACCTGATAGCGCTTGAGCGTGATCCGCGCGGAGAGGCGCGGCAGCAGCGCCATGTACACGGTGAAAAACAGACCTAAAAAGAACGAGAAGAACGCCATTGAAAAGTCGTAGAGGATGAAGTACTCCACGAGCGCAACGAGCAGGAGAACGGCGCCGCAGACGTAGACGAGCGCGCGCAGTCCGCCCCGCGTGTGTTTGATCATTTCCGTAAGGTTTTTCTTGTTGAAGGTGCAGCGGTTGACGAAGATTGGTTCCATTTTGCTTCTCCTAATAGAAATTTTCGTGTGGATAAGAAGTTCATTCTAGCATGAACGGCTTTTTGCCGCGGGAGCGCTTCATTACCGCGCCGCCGCTCTTAAAAAGCCGCTTTTTATATGCTTGCCGCGCAGTTCGCTCTCTCTTCGCGCGCGGCGCAAAACCAAATACCGTTTGAGCGTGGGCTCGACGATATTGAACGGTATCGGCCGTTTCAGGCGGAAAAAGAACAGCGGTCTGCAGGCAGCGGAGGATATGCCGCCGTTTGCGAAGGCGGCGCTCCCTCGCTATGCGCGCGTATGCCGCGGGAAAAGGAACTTGGCGGATGCGGCTCTATCCCGAATGAAGATTTCAAAATCTTCGCAGGAACCGGTTGTAAATCCTTCCTAGTCCACGAGCACCACGAGC
>CAYVAO010000539.1:0-463 GCA_964448895.1 uncultured Christensenella sp. | reverse complement strand
TGCGCGCTCATCTGCAGCAGATACAGGTGTTTGGTGCGAATCACCCATTTGATTTGCGGATACAGGACGTTCGTCTGCGCATTGGTCTGCTCGCTGCGGGTGGTGATGTTTTCCTTAAAGAACTGCAGTTCGCTCACGATCTCCGTGTGATAGAGCGCGTCATAACGCTTCAGCATCGCGTTAACGGAGACGTGCGGCAGCAGAAGCGTATACGCCAGAAAGATAATGCCGAGGGCGAGCCAGAGCAGTCCCTGCGTAACTTCGTTCAGCCAGATAAGATCGAAAAGCCCGGAGAGAATGAGAAGCGCCGCGCTCATATAGACGACGGTCCGCATTTTTCGCCGGGTATATTTCGTCATCTCCAGCAGGTTGCGCTTATTGAACGCACAACGGTTGACAAAGATCGGATCCATTTCGTTTCTCCTTATATAGTTATTTACGCGGGCTAAAACTTGATGTTCGC
>CAYVAO010000538.1:0-1622 GCA_964448895.1 uncultured Christensenella sp. | reverse complement strand
TTCTCCGTGCGTTGCCCAGCGTGTAAGTCCAATACCGCAGGTTCCCTGAAGGCTCTTGCCCTCATTCGTCATTTCATAGAGGTCTTTTAAGCGCCCTTTTGCTTTGACGATCTCGATCTTGCCGCTGCCGTCTCGAACCGCAAGACCCGCCGAATCATAGCCTCTATACTCTAATTTGGAGAGTCCATCCAGCAGGATTGGCGCCGCCTGGTTGGCTCCGCAGTATCCGACAATTCCACACATATCTCTACTCCTAACACGATCGTCGCGCACACAAACCGGAACGCGAGAAAACAATTCGGTTTCAATTTTTATGGGTAAGTTTTGCTTTCATTTTTCCAGAAAATGCACATAAAAAAAGCGACGAACCATCGTTTGTCGCCAATACAACAAGCATATTAAAAAAGTCACTCATCGAAGTGAAAAGCAATGCTTGTTTCGGCATTCCCGTCGTGGCGACCGCAGTTCACCAGAATATGCAGCCTAATGTTTGCGTTGATCAAATTCTATCGGGCAGTCACGCATTATACACGCCGTTTAACGTATTTCATTCAGTTTGGAATATCTTTCCAGACCAATGAATGTTCCGTTCTCTTCAGAGCACCCGTTTTACATCTTCAGAAACCAATCCATTAACTTATGATTCCCCGTTATGCGATCGGCGCACTCTTTTCCATAGGTCTCTTCCAGTTTGTCATATGTCTTCTGCAGAGCGCTTCCTCTTCTGCGCGTATTATGCGCATCCGAAGCAACAAAGTCGATCAGTTCGTTTTGAATCGCGTGTTTGATTGCTCGACTGGCAAAAAAATCACGTCTGTTTAAGATGCTGTCCGCGTTCACCTGAAAAAAAACATCGTATTCCTTCTTCAGGTAATCCAGGCGTTTTTGTGCATGAGTCAGGCAAGCGTAACGCTCTACATGCGCAAGTATCGGCAGATGTCCGGTTCTGAGCACGTTTAGAATCGCGTCTTCCATCTCCGAAAACGAAATCTTGGGAGGAAATTCGATCAGTACCTTATTCGATCCTGCCATCGTAGGCAGCAAACGCTCGGACAGGTATCTCTGTAATTGGTAGGTATACATGATCTCCGAGCCGAGATAGAGTTCCAGATCGAGTCCGTATGCAAATGAGAACGCTCTTGCTTCCTCGATTTGCCTGTTGAGATCGTCTCGCGAGATCGGCGTTAATCCAGGTGTGATATGCGGCGTTGCAATGATAATCCGCGCGCCGTCTTTATGCGCTTCTACCAGCATTTGCTGCATTTCCAGTTTTGTCGACGCACCGTCATCCAGCCCATACAGGAAATGGTGATGCAAATCAAAGAAAGCACTCATGAAGCGATTAGCCCTTATTCCCGCCCTCAGATTTCACATACTGTGAATAATAGCCTTTGTAATAGCCGCGTCCCTGATAATTCTTGCTGTTATACACCTTGAGCGGAACGTTGTTGATCGCGACGCCCAACACATCACAGCCGGTTTTTTCAATCTGCTGTCGCGCATCCAGCAAGTCTTTTCTTCTAACCACGTTATAGGTTGCGGCAAGCAACGCGCCATCGCAGGATTTTGCAATCTCCACCGCGTCTACGATCATACCAACCGGAGGCGCGTCTACGATGATA
>CAYVAO010000537.1:0-1632 GCA_964448895.1 uncultured Christensenella sp. | reverse complement strand
ATGGAGAATTCTGGCTATTGGATTCGGATTTTAACATTTCTAAAAAATATTTATCCGAAATCAACGAATTTTCAGCAAGATGATTGAATAA
Source organism: uncultured Christensenella sp. (assembly GCA_964448895.1). Taxonomy (GTDB): domain Bacteria; phylum Bacillota; class Clostridia; order Christensenellales; family CAG-138; genus UBA7703. The sequence continues at coordinate 1,541 of CAYVAO010000537.1, read as the reverse complement.
ATTACTTATAATTATAAATTATATATTGACAACATCGTATATCTATGCTATTTTAATGCAAACAATGAAGTTGAGTTGTTCAACTTCTATTTTTTTAGGAGGAATATCATCATGAAGAAAATGATCGCTCTTGCTTTGGCCGTAGCGATGCTGCTCTCGTTTGCAGCCTGCACCGCGAAGGAAGCCGCCGTCGAGCCCGCCGCTGCAACCGCAGCAGCCGCCACCGTCGACATGTCGAACGTAAAACTGATGCAGGACGGCGTTCTGACCATCGGTATGGAAATCGGCTACCCGCCTTTTGAAGACTTTGCGGAAGACGGAACCACCCCGATCGGCTACGATGTCGATTTCGCCAAAGCCCTCGGCGAAAAGCTCGGCGTCACCGTCAACTTTGTCAACACCGCATGGGATGGCATCTTCCAGGGAATCGGCGTGAACTATGACTGCGTCATCTCCGCCGTGACCATCACGGAAGAGCGCAAAGCCAGCATGCTCTTCTCCGAACCGTATATCAACAACTATCAGGCCATCGTTGTCACCAAAGATTTCGCCGGTACGATCGGCAGCTTCCTCGATCTGAACAACATGGCAATTGCCGTGCAGAAGGAAACCACCTCGGACATCCTGATGTCGGACTATGTCAGCACCGGTTCGATCACCGCCACGATCTCCGCCAATGAAAAGGTCACTACGTGCTTCCCCCAGCGGGAGAACGGCGAAGTGGACGCGGTCGTGGTAGACTCCACCGTTGCGGACGGCTACCTTGCCTCCAACCCGGATAAGTTCGTCAAGGTGTTCCAGGACGAGAGCGAGCCGGAGCAGTTCGGCGTCGCCATGGCGCTGGACAACACCGCCCTGCAAACGGCCATCAACGAAGCCATTGCACAGTTGACCTCGGAAGGCTTCTTTGAATCCAACGTTGCCTACTGGTTCGGCAAATAATCTTTCAAATTAGAACCGCTTCTTTCGGCTGGCGCGGGCAATCCAATCTTTGCCTGCGCTGGCCGAAGTATTTCCCCCAATTCACCAGATAAGCGAGACAACATGAGCAAATTCAAAAAACTCGTGGACATCAAAAACTGGCAGCGCTCAACGAAGACAATCGCCATCGTCATCATGGCGATTTTGGCGTTTGTCATCGTCCTCTCCGCCATCAATGTATCGGAGCAGGACATGCTCAACCACGCTTCCGGCGCGGTCAAGCAGCTCATCGAAGAGGAAAAGACCAGCAGTCGAAAATCGCTCACCATCACCTACAACAATCTGGGTGTGGTCAGCTATATCTCCTTTACAACATCCGGCGCGAGCGCGATCAAAGAATCCTATGTCGGTTTCGCGGGCTCCATCTATGGCGCGGATGCAGGCGCGGGCAAGTTCGCGGGCCAGATGGTGAACTATACCTACCGCATGCTCGGCACGGGAGAAAACCTGCTGCACGGCGTGAAACTCACGCTGCTGCTCACCACGCTTTCACTGGTGATCGGCGCGCTGATGAGCGTATTCCTGGCGCTGGGTAAGATTTCTGAAAACAAACTGATCAG
>CAYVAO010000536.1:825-1637 GCA_964448895.1 uncultured Christensenella sp. | reverse complement strand
ATACGGGTGGTTCCGCACTGCTGCGTTCGCTCATCATGGGCGTTTCCGCTACGGCGTCGGTGCTCATCGGTATCGCGATCATGGCCTCGGCGTTTGTGACGCTGCTGCTGGTCTGCTACCATTTCTATCGCAGCTTTCTTGGCGACGAAGGATATTTAACCTTCACGCTGCCGGTTTCGACCAGTAAGCTGATTCTGTCAAAGCTGTTTACGGGCATGATCTGGACGCTGATCAACGCGGTTGTCATCGTCGTGACACTGCTGATCTTCTCCGTGTTTGGCACCACGACCAACAGCATTGCAAACATGGATGTGCTCAACGCGATCCGGACGTTCTTTACGGACATCCTGCCGCAAGCCGCTCAGTATGTGAATGTGCCGTTGATGGCGGTCGAGATCGTGGTCATCGGTATCCTCGGACTCGCAGCGCAGATGCTCGAGATCTACTTTGCCATCGTGGTCGGCGGTCAGGTTGCCAAGAAGCACAAAGTCCTCGCCGCCATCGGTATGTACCTGCTCATCAACATGGGCGTGGGCATCATCAGCACGACGTTTATGTCGATCGTAACGTTTGGCGAGGGGCTCTCAACCATGGTGTTCGACACCGTTCCGGAAGTGACCCGGTTCATGACCTCTGCTTTCGGTTGGTATGGTGTGCTGTTTGCAGGCCTTGCGGTGCTGTTCTTCTTCCTGATCCGTTCGATCTTTAAGAAGAATCTGAACTTGCAATAAAAATAAATCCTGTAACGATTCTTACAGGCAGGGGTGGCTTTCAGCCGCCCTTGTTGCGTTTTGGCGCGAATCCGATCCGTC
>CAYVAO010000536.1:0-785 GCA_964448895.1 uncultured Christensenella sp. | reverse complement strand
GGCTTGCAAAAGCAAAATGCGAATGTTATTATAAACCTACCGAACGGTAGGTAGTAAAGACGAACACCAAGTACTTGGAGGATCTATGACGAAGCAAGAGATATTGGAGCACGCACTGGCGCTCTTTATGGAAAAAGGCTACGAAGGCGCGAGCATGAGCGATCTTGCCGCGGCGACGGGCATTAAAAAAGCCTCGCTCTACGCGCACTATAGCGGCAAGGAAGAGATTTTTTCCGCCGTGTTTACGGGCGTGGTGGAGGAATACCGCGAAAACATGAAAACCCTCACGTTGCATCGCGCCGAAGAGAGCGCATTGACCCGGCTGGAGCGGATGTTTCGCGCGTTTCTGCGCTATTGCCACAATAACCCGCGGATGTATTTCTGGGATCGCTACTTCTATTTTCCGCCGGAATTCATCAAGGAGCGCATGGAGCGCGAGACAAAAGAAACACAGGGCGAGTTTCAGCAAGCGATTCAAGCTGCTATTTCGGAGGGGATTGCGCGCGGCGAAATCCGCCAGCAGCCGGTTGAGAGCGCGGCGCTTTCGTATTATTACCTGATGATCGGGCTTTCGATGTCGGTCAAGCTCTATGACCGCGAAGCGCTGGAAAAAGACATTTCGCTTGCCTGGGACGGACTTTCACAGGGACTGAGAAAAGATTCGTAAGGGAGGATATCGGTATGGATAAGAGAATGTTGGGAAACAGCGGACTCGCCGTCAGCCCGCTCGGACTTGGCGGTTGGGCGATTGGCGGGCCGTTTACGATGGAGGGGCATAAGGACGG
>CAYVAO010000535.1:0-1647 GCA_964448895.1 uncultured Christensenella sp. | reverse complement strand
GGGATTGATCAATATTCAATACGTCATCTACGAGAACGAAATCTTCGTCATCGAGGTTAACCCGCGCTCCTCGCGTACGGTGCCGTACATCAGCAAGGTCACGGGAGTACCGATGGTAGACCTCGCAACCCGCGCCATGCTGGGCGACAAGCTCGGCGACATGGGCTTTGGCACGGGCTTATACAAAACCCCGCCGTATGTCGCGGTGAAGGTGCCGGTGTTCTCGTTTGAAAAGCTGGCGGACGTCGATATCCTGCTCGATCCGGAGATGAAGTCCACGGGCGAGGTGCTCGGCATCGGCAAATCGCGCGAGGAGGCGCTCTATAAAGGCCTCGTCGCCGCAGGCTACAATATGAAGCGGCGCGGCGGCCTGCTCGTGACCGTGCGGGATCAGGACAAGGCGGAGATGACCGACGCGGTGCGGAAATTTGCGCAATTGGGCTTTACGCTCTATGCCACAAAGGGCACCGCGGCGGTGCTGCGCGAGGCACAGATGAAGGTTGCCGAAGTCGGCAAGCTGCATGAATCCTCGGAAAACAATATTCTGACGCTGATCGAGAGCGGAAAGATCGACTATATCATCTCCACCTCCTCCAAGGGCAGACTGCCCTCGCGGGACAGCGTGAAGATTCGCAGAAAGGCAATCGAGCGCGCGGTGCCGTGCCTTACCTCGGTGGATACCGCAAACGCGCTGGCGGACAGCCTCTTAAGCCGCTATTCCCAGCACAGCACGGAGCTTGTGGACATCAACCACATGCGCACCGAGAAGATTCGTCTGCCGTTTACCAAGATGAACGGCACGAGCAACGACTATATCTACTTCAACTGCATGGAGCAGGAGATCATCGCGCCGGAATCGTTGAGCGTCTATCTTTCGGAGGAACACGCGGGCATCGGCGGAGACGGCATTATCCTCATTTGCCCGTCGGACACGGCGGACGCGAAGATGCGAATTTTCAATCGCGACGGCAGCGAGGGCAAGATGTGCGGCAACGGCATCCGCTGCGTCGGGAAATATCTCTATGACAACGGCATCGTGCAAAAAACGGAACTAACGATCGAGACCCTCAGCGGACCAAAGCAACTCAAGCTCTATGTACGCGGCGGCAAGGTGAAATCCGTTACCGTGGATATGGGCAAGGCGGAGCTTTCGCCAGCAAAGATTCCCGTCAAGCTGGAAGGGAAGAAGATCGTCTCCCGCCCGGTCGAGATCGACGGCACGCATTACGACATCACCTGTGTTTCAATGGGCAATCCGCACTGCGTGGTGTTCGCGGATTATCCCGATTTGCTGGATGTCGAAAAGATCGGCCCCGCGATCGAGACTGCGCCGATCTTTCCGGATCGGGTAAACGTCGAGTTCGTCAAAGTACTGGACAGCCACACGCTCAAGATGCGCGTTTGGGAGCGCGGCAGCGGGGAAACGCTTGCCTGCGGCACGGGTGCCTGCGCCGCGGTCGTCGCCGCAACAGAAAACGGCTTCTGCCAAAAGGGCGAGGACATCACGGTTCGTCTGCGCGGCGGAGACCTCTTGGTGCGCTATACGGACGAGGCGGTCTTCATGACCGGTGACGCGAAGAAAAACTTCGAAGGCGTTGTGGAACTCTAACGTAAGAACGCGAAAGAGCGCCCGGGCATCTGCCCAGG
>CAYVAO010000534.1:0-1657 GCA_964448895.1 uncultured Christensenella sp. | reverse complement strand
CGCTCCAGATCCTTTAAGAGTTTCTCTTTTTCTTTCGCCGCGTTCACCTGCCGCCGCTCGGCGGACTTCGCGCGCTTCATCATCCGCGCACTCTGCGCGCCAATAAAGCCGCGATCGAAAGAATGCTCGCCAATCTTACCGCGCTCCACGCGATCCGACCACTCCGCGGTTCGTTTGGCTGCCGCGCGCAGGTCTTCCATCTCGCGCGTGAGCCGCTCGTTTTCCGCGCGCTCAAAGTTATCCTGCCGTCTGCGGTTCTCCTCCCAGCTCGTGAAGTTGCCTTTCTGCACGTCGATGCTTGCGCGGTTGATCGAAAGGATGTGATCCACGCAGCCATCGAGAAACGCGCGGTCGTGGCTCACGAGGATGAAGCCCTGCTTGCCGGAAAGATACCGGCTCACGACGGCGCGCGCTTCCATATCGAGATGGTTGGTGGGCTCGTCGATGAGCAGGAAATGTCCGCTCTTGCTAAACAGCGCAGCAAGCAGCACTTTGGTCTGTTCGCCGGGGCTGAGTGTGGAAAACGCGCGATCCAGCGCATCGGAGTCCACCTCGAGAAGGTTTAATTCCTTCTCCAGCCGCCATCTCGGCGCGTCCGCAATGGACGCGAACACCGCCTCGGTGGTCAGGCTCGCGTCCGCTACGGAAAACGGAAAATAGTCGAACACAACGGAGGATGAAATCGTTCCTTCGTAGTCGTGCTCGCCCATGAGAAGTTTGAGAAACGTGGTTTTGCCGCGTCCGTTTCGCCCGACAAAGCCGAGCTTCCAACTCGTGTCGATGGAAAAGGACGTGTGTTCAAAGATATTGTCGTAACTGCCTTCATAATGAAAGGTCAGGTCATTCACGCGAATTTGGGACATGTGAAACCTCCTATCGCGCAAAGAAAACAGAAAGCCAAACGTGATTTACGCATAGAACAGTGGGCACTTCGTATAAAAAACATCGCTCGCCGTTTCAAGCAATAAAAAAAAGAACCCGTTGATGGTTCGCGCACACGTTTGGCATTGCAAAGCACGTCAGGCGCGGCAAAAAACCGCTCCCGCGTTATTTGATCAATACCAAGGTGTTTAGCGAATCATCGGAGTCCTCCGTAAAAAAGATTTCGTACAATTATACACAGCGTCGGAATGTTTTGTCAATGAGGTCCGTCGCGGTGAAGAGTCTTTGCGAATATGCTATAATGAATTGCGATCCTGTCTATACAGTCAATCGGGAACAATCGTTCCCCGATTCGATAGCAGCAGGGCGTAAGAAACCAACGGATACACACGTATTTTTGAAAAAATTCCTGACTCCGCCGCAACCTCACGCATAGATGCCGAGTGTTATGGGTGGAAGAGAGAGGTACCGAGCGCTTATGGAACAATTGGCCAAGCCAAACGCGCCGATTCCGGCCGACAACGTAGACGCGCTTTTTGCGCAGTATGCCGATACGGTATACCGCCTCGCGTTTCTGCGCACCAAGAGCGGAACAGACGCAGATGATATTGTGCAGGAGGTCTTCCTGCGGGCGCTGCGCGCAAAGCCCGTATGGAACAGCCTGGAACACCAGAAAGCCTGGTTTATCAAGGTGACCATCAACTGCACGAAGAGTCTGTTGACCTCCGCCTGGCGGCGCAACACGGTACCGGAAAATGAAAATCTCCTCACGGAG
>CAYVAO010000533.1:951-1663 GCA_964448895.1 uncultured Christensenella sp. | reverse complement strand
TTAGTTCCATGAGATATTTTTCTCTGCTGATCAAAGAAAGCTGCTGTCTGCAACCAATAAGCAATATTCATCGGATTCTGGTTGTGCTTAAAAATAGCTGTGTGACCGCCAGTAACAATATCCTCATCTCCGAGCCAAGCTACGCATTTACAAACGTCTTCGATGTTTTCGCTTGTAACGGCAATGATAATATCGCCTTTACTAACGGTTTGAAGCCGTGTTGCAAGTTCAGGGGAGACGAAAGATTTTGTTTGTGTGGCAAATGTGCCGTAATAGGTGTAAATCTGACCGTAATGAATACAAGGCACACCACTTTCTGTGAAGTCGCTCTTTGATAAGCCGTTACCGCGAGTTATTGTCCCGATGTCACCAAAGGTTTTATATGGCACCCCATTAGGGCAAAGGTCCGCCAGTAATTGTTCCAGTTTGCTCATATTTCCACCCCCTCGATCTCCGCGATAATCGCGTTAATCTCTTTCCGCAAAACGTCCTCGCGGGCGACAATACGGTCAATTTCTGCGTTCAGTTCGGCGATGTTTATGACCTCTCGCTTGTCCTCATGCTCAACATATGTAGATACTGAAAGATTGTAGTCTTGTTCGGCAATTTTGCTGTTCGGTACGACTTTGGCGGTATAAGCGACATTGGCACGGTCGGTGTAGAGTTTTATGATTTTGTCAATATTATCCTGTGTCAGCTTGTTGCTGTTGGT
>CAYVAO010000533.1:0-939 GCA_964448895.1 uncultured Christensenella sp. | reverse complement strand
ATAAACAGCGTACTGTTTTCGCTCTTGCTCTTTTTCAACACCATTATGCAGGTGGCAATGCTTGTGCCGTAAAACAAATTGTCGGGAAGCTGAATCACGCAGTCCACAAAGTTGTTGTCGATTAAATATTTGCGGATTTTCTGCTCCGCTCCGCCGCGATAGAAGATGCCGGGGAAGCATACAATCGCAGCCGTTCCGCTGGTGGCGAGCCAGGAAAGCGCGTGCATGATGAAGGCAAGGTCGGCTTTGGACTTCGGCGCAAGCACTCCGGCGGGGGAAAAGCGCGGGTCATTTATCAGGAGAGGATCGCTGTCGCCCGCCCATTTAATCGAATAAGGCGGATTTGAAACAATCGCTTCAAACGGCTCGTCGTCCCAATGCTGCGGATCGGTGAGCGTATCGCCGTGCGCTATGTCAAATTTGTCGTAATCGATGTCGTGAAGAAACATATTGATCCGGCACAGGTTGTAGGTGGTGATATTGATTTCCTGCCCGAAGAAGCCGTTTCGAACGTTTTCTTTGCCCAGTATCTTGGCAAACTTCAGCAGCAGAGAACCGGAGCCGCAAGCAGGGTCATAGACCTTGTTGACCTCGGTTTTACCGACGATTGTCAGCCGGGTCAGCAATTCGGAAACCTCCTGCGGGGTGTAATATTCGCCGCCGGATTTGCCGGCGTTGCTTGCGTACATGCCCATCAGGTATTCATAAGCGTCACCGAAAGCGTCAATGGTATTTTCGCGGTAATCACCCAGCTTCATATCGCCCACGCCGTTCAACAGCTTAACGAGCCGCTCGTTGCGCTTTGCTACCGTGCCGCCGAGTTTGTTGCTGTTTACGTCTATGTCGTCAAAAAGCCCTTTGATATTGGCTTCTGAGGGTGTTCCCTGCGCGGAAGCTTCTATATTTTTAAACACCGCCTCCAAGGTTTCGTTGAGGTGT
>CAYVAO010000532.1:282-1663 GCA_964448895.1 uncultured Christensenella sp. | reverse complement strand
CAAGGATTGGAAACGGCTTTCGAAATCTGATGGAGGTTAGCCTTCCTGCGGATAGCCGGGACGATACTGTAATCAGCAATATTCTAAACGAATTTCTGGAAATCTATAGCAGGAATTATACGCGTCAAACAAAACCCTATGATGGTATCCCGCAACTGCTTATCGAACTGACGAGAAGAAATGTATTGCTCGGGATCAATTCAAACAAGAGAACCGATTACACGGTTGAGCTGGTCAAAAAGAACTTTCCAAACATTTCATTTGCCGGAGTATTCGGTGAGCGCAACGGGATTCCTAAAAAACCGGATCCGACATCGGCGCTAGAAATCGCGGCGCTCATGAAACTGAAACCGTCAGAAATCATTTATATTGGCGACTCCGGAACGGATATTAAGACTGGAATCAACGCGGGCATGGCGACTGCGGGCGTATTATGGGGATTTCGAGGGATCGAAGAATTCACACAAGCGCACGCGGATCATATTATTCATGCGCCGCATGAAATAGCTAAGTTGCTTTCATTTGGAGGTTGAGATGAAGATTCAATTTGGTGTGGATTCATTTATATGGGCGGAAAGCTTCGGCGAGAAAGACTTGTGGATCATCGAAAAGGCCAAGAAGCTGGGCTTTGAGGTCGTTGATTTTGCAATTTCCAATCCCTATACATTCCCAACGGATGCGGTAAAGGCGGAACTGGAACGCGTGGGCATCGAGTGCGTTTGCACCACAACCCTGACGAAGGAAACAAATCCGATCTCGCCGGAAGCTTCGATTCGCGGCGCTGCTGTTGACGCGATGAAACAATGCGTAGACATCTGCAATCGGTTGGGTTCCCCGATTTTAGGTGGTGTGAATTATGCCGCCTGGGGATATCTGACCAAGAGACCGCGCACCGAGCAGGAGTGGCAGTGGGCGGTCGGAAACATGAAAGAAGTCGCCGCTTACGCGAAGTCGACCGGCGACGTAACGATTTGCGTCGAGTGTGTCAACCGCTTTGAAACGCATTTTCTGAACATTGCGGAGGATGCCGTTCGTTTTTGCAAGGCGGTCGGCGGAGACAACATCAAAGTACATTTAGATTGTTTTCATATGATCCGCGAAGAAAAGAGCTTTTCACAAGCCGTGAAGACTTGCGGAAAAGAGTATCTGGGATACATCCATGTCATCAGATTTCGAAAGCCGTTTCCAATAGCGATATTGTGTCAGCCACAGAGAACCCCAGAGTGGTTCGCTATAAAAACGCACCGGTCAACGGCAAGGTCGGCATCGTAACCGGCGGCGGATCGGGACACAAACCGGCTTTCATCGGGTATATTGGGGAAAACATGTGCGATGCGGTTGCCGTTGGCGAAATCTTTTCTTCACCCTCGGCGCTGGCTTT
>CAYVAO010000532.1:0-272 GCA_964448895.1 uncultured Christensenella sp. | reverse complement strand
TGGGTTACATCCATGTCAACGTAAATGTTCGCGGAATATAGGGAACGCGGCTGGTTCGCTATCGCGAGTTTTTTGAAGCGACAAGGGCGATTGGCTATGACGGGCCAATGGTAATTGAATCGTTTGATCCATCGTTCGAGGAGCTGGCGGGTAACTGCGCAATCTGGCGGAAATTCGCCGATTCGGGCGAAGAGCTTGCTATTTTGGGACTCGCGAATCTCAAACGGATTGCAGAAGCGATATAACGTGTTGGAGTAAGAATATGACTCGAA
>CAYVAO010000531.1:0-1664 GCA_964448895.1 uncultured Christensenella sp. | reverse complement strand
ACACGGCGCGAGCGGTTTCTTGCAGGCGGGAGACGTGATGCTGCTGGCCTCGCGCGGAGGCAAGACAGCGGAACTTTTGCCGATTCTCTCCATCTGCAAACAAAAGGGCGTCATCGTGATAGCGGCGACCGAAAACCTGGATTCTCCGCTCGCCAAGGGCGCGGATATCGTGTTGCAAACGCTGGTGACCCGCGAGGTCGATCGCTTCAACGCGCAGGGAACGACCAGCTTTACCGTGTTATCCGTGTTGTTTGACGCGCTGCAAGCCGCGCTCATTGAGGAAACCGGCTTTGTCAACGAACAATTCGCGCTGATCCATCCCGGCGGCGCGGTCGGCGAGCGGCTCAACCACGGCAAAAACAGCGCGGATTCCGCCGTTTCATCGGAAGCATCCGGCGTGGTATAATATCCGTAAAAACATACCGACATCGACCAAAGGAGCGCGAACCAAATGGCAGGAGAACTGAAGATCGACGTCCGCAGAAAAAAGAGTCTGGAGATTCTCCGCCGGGACGGGCAGGTTCGCGTATCGCAACTCAGCGAGGCGCTCGGCGCAACCGTCGTCACCATCCGCAGCGATCTGGATGCGTTGGAGCAGGACGGTTATCTGGAACGCACGCAGGGCGGCGCGATCCAGACCATGAAAAACTACTATAATCTGGAATTTCAGCGCCGCAAGCAGGAACATATGGAAAACAAAAAGGCCATCGCCGCTGCCGCGGCAGGCCTTGTTCAAGACGGGGATACGCTGTTTATCAACTCCGGTACCACGACGTATTTCGCCGCGGTCGAGCTCAAGCAGCGCAAAAATCTCAACGTGGTCACGAACTCTATCTCCGTTGCGGTGGAACTGGGCGGGCTGCCGACGTTTCGCGTCATCCTGCTTGGTGGAGATATAAACGCGCAATACTCCTTTTCCTATGGTGAAGACGCAAAGGAGCAAATCTCCCGTTACCGCGCAAACTGGGCCATTCTCTCCGTGGACGGCATTCAACCCGGCGCGGGCATCACCACGTATCATGCCGAGGAAAGCGTGATCGACCGCATCATGATGGAACGCGCGCAAGCCTCCATCATCGTAGCGGACAGCACAAAGCTCGGCAGAGAGAGCTTTTCGCGCATCAGCGCGCTGACGCCGAATACGGTCATCCTCACCGACAGCGGCGCAAACGCCGAAATTGCGAGCCAGATTCGCGCGGGAGGCGTCGATCTTCGGATCATTTGATCCGTTCCATCACCGTGTTCAACCTTCGTTTTCCAATTGCCCGTCTTGTTGCAAGGCGGGCTTTTTCATGAACCGGTTGATCATCAAAAAATACCAAACAGCGCAGATCAGATACCCCGCGGCGCACAAGATCAGGATCGCAACCGTCGGAATTTTTCCCAACAGCGCGCCGACCAGATAGGACATCGCCGCCGCGGCAACGCTAAAGAGCACCGTCCGCCAGGCGTTGTATACGCCGGAAACGGCGGGATCGATCAGCTGAAACACCATGGACGGCACGGCGTAATCCACCACCGTTCGTCCCATGTAGCCCAGCATAGCGATGACGAGAAACAGCGCGTTTTTTCCGCTGTAGGGCAAAAACACCACCGCGCAGAGCAAACCCGCACCAATTAAACCGAGGCGCTTGGGCGATATCACACGGGAGAGCGCGTTGTAG
>CAYVAO010000530.1:482-1674 GCA_964448895.1 uncultured Christensenella sp. | reverse complement strand
AAGGGGGAACAGGGTTCATGAAAGTAGCAGGTATTATTCGAATCGTTGTAGGGCTGGTATTGGCGGTGCTACTCACCGCAATTCTGGTCGTACTACTCACCGGACACAACATATTCAGCCGAATTGGCTGGGATGGCGGTTGGCTCAACAGCTTTGTTGACCGCGTAGCCTATACCTCCGGCGGGAGCGATACGGACGCAAACAGCACCGTTGTTTCCGATCAGGCAACCGTTCCGGCCGATCAGGTGCAGAAAATTAAAATCGACTGGGTGTCCGGCAATATTCAATTCGTTGTGGGAACAAGCAGCGATATCGTGTTTTACGAATCGTCCTACCGCGACCTGACGGATGCGCAGAAGATGCGCTACAGCATCTCCTCCAGTGGTACGCTGCAGATTCACTATTGCAAAGACCTGGATAACATTTTTAACTGGTTCAGCCTGGATCAGAATATGCCATCCTAGGACTTGGTGGTTGAGGTTCCGGCGTCGCTCATAGGAACGCTGCAGGATATTGAGATCGATGCGGTTTCTGCATCCGTGAACCTAAACGGCGTATACGGACAAGAGCTTGAGGTGGATACCGTCTCCGGCAAGATTTACTGCAACAATATTGATGGTAACGATCTTGAGTTTGATTCCACGAGCGGTGCTATCGTCTGCGAAAACAGCAGCGCGAAATCTGTGAGCGTGGACAACGTAAGCGGGAGCATTCAGCTCTCCGGTACGTTTGATAAGATTGACGTGGATACCGTTTCCGGCGAAACCAAGCTCAACTGCGCTACGGTTCCGAGCAAAATCGAGGCGGATGGCGTAAGCGGAAGCATTTCGATCTCGCTGCCTGAGGACGCTAGTTTTACGGCGAGCCTAGATTCCATCAGCGGCTCGATCAGCAGCGATTTCCCCGGTACACTCGGGGAGGATAGAATCACTGTGGGTGACGGCATTGCAGACTTCCGCGTCAACACGGTTAGCGGCAGCCTCCACATTAATAAGAACTAACAGACGACACAAGACATATGTTTGCACGCCGGCGGGAAACCGTCGGCGTTTTCGATTGATGTGTTCTTATTTCCGCAATCGAATAACAAGAGAGATTCTTGAGATAGTAGCAAAACTTGCCTTTGGCGAAAGGCGGAATTTTGCGTCGGCGTTTACCGCGCGCACGGCAGCATGCTATAATCAAATAGTAT
>CAYVAO010000530.1:0-472 GCA_964448895.1 uncultured Christensenella sp. | reverse complement strand
GCGCAGGATTCGCTTCCTGCAAAACGCGCAGAATTGGAAGCTAAACAGCAATTTTGCAATAACGAATCAAACGATCATATTGCAAAAAATAACTACAGGAGGCGCGCAAATCGTATGCTCTCGATTCGAACGCAGCTCACAAACGGAAGTTATGACGAGACACTGCGCCATCTCTACGATGGCGCGCTGGAAGCGCAAAGAAGCAAGTATGCCGGCCTGATTGACGCGTTTGAGAGTGCGTTTGGCGCGGTGGAACCTGTGGCGCTGTTTTCCGCGCCCGGTCGCAGCGAGATTGGCGGAAATCATACGGACCACCAGCTCGGGCGCGTGCTTGCTGCGGCGGTAACTATGGATACCCGCGCAGTGGTTGCGCCTAGAGGGGACAACATTGTTCGCATTCACTCGCAGGGGTATACGCCGCTTTGCGTGTCGCTTGAGAACCTCGCGCCGGAAACGCAGGAGCAAAACGAGA
>CAYVAO010000529.1:0-1683 GCA_964448895.1 uncultured Christensenella sp. | reverse complement strand
TTACCGCGCAAGGTGCTTTCGGAATCGGTCGTTCCTCATACCGCATCTGATCGACCATCATATCGGCTGCGCTCACGAGCGGGTGATGGTATCGCTTGCGATGTTCGGGCAGAATCATCAGGCGTGTAAAGAGTGTATCCACCTTTGCGCGCAGTTTGGGCGGATAGCGGTACTGGATCGCCTTGTTGGGACAGTACGCAACGCACGCCATGCAGCAGCTACACCGGTGCAGGAACACGGGGCGGCCGTCCGCTAGCTCGATATTCTTTTTCGGGCAAACGCGCGCGCAGACGCCGCAGGAAACGCAGGCATCCGAAACGGAAAATCCGTAATCCGCGTCCGCTTGAACCGCCCGGTACTTCGGCATCATCAGTGGGTAAATCAGCCGCGTCAGCAGCCCCGCTTTGGAATAAGGCAGCTCGATTCGATTTTTCAGATCGGGGACAATCCTTGACAGAGCGCGTTCCGCAGCGGGCACGCACCGTTTCTCGGAAGGGAACGGAGGATAGAGGATGCAGAGGTTCGCAACGGAGAAAACACGTTTAGCATATCTAAGGCGCGTTCCTTTTTTCAACAGCAGACCGTCGAGCACTTCGAATGCATCTCCATTGATCCGACAGAGCGTGGAAACGGCAAACACATACGCGTTCGGGTTGATCCGCACGTTTTCAATAAATTCTCTTGCTGCCTCATGCAGTGTCCAATGGTAGATGGGGAACACAAAACCGATGATATCCGATTCTATTGCCGGGACCCCGGCGGGGTCGCAACGCATGGAGATGATTTCGGTATTTCCCAGCGCCTTACCAATTACCTGCGCCGCCCGAAGACTATTTCCGGTTCCGGAAAAGTAGTAGATCGTGCATTTTGGTTTAGCTGTCATGAGCGAATCCTCCTTAAGTTGACACACTTGTGACATCTCGCGATTCATAGTATATTAGTGAAGATGCGCCCTGACAATAGCATCAACGCAAGTGCTACAAAACACAAAAGTTGAGACACAACAAACGAAGGAGCCGAAATGATTAAAGAAGCGCAGAATCCCCTTGCAATCCGTTCCCAGCGATGGCTGGCGGACGCCTTGCTTTCACTGATGGAAGAAAAGGACTTTCACAGCATCAGCGTTACGGAGATCGCTCAAAAGGCGGATTTGTCTCGGCGCACGTTCTACCGTGCGTTCGATACCAAGGAGGACGCGCTCGTCTGGCACACGCGCCAATTATTCGGTGAGTTTTTGCTCCTTCTGGAGCGACAGACGGATCGGCAGTTTCCCGCTATCGTTACGCTGTATCTGGAGTTCTGGTACCGGCATAAGCATTTTTTCGAACTGCTCAAGCGTAGCGAGATGCTCCCATTCATGCTCAACCAGTATCTACAGGTATTCCCGGATGTGTTTCAGATGGTCAAGGGTGACTATCCGCTCGCGCAGAACCCCGAAGCGCTGGTCTATGCCATGGCGTTCAGCGCGGGAGGCTTATTGAGCGTGCTACTGAAATGGGCGGACGACGGCATGGATAAAACGCCGCAGGAGATTGCGCATTTGGTGGATATCATGCTCCAGCCGCCGCAGAAAGCCGTATCGAATGAGAACGGAGCGGAAGAGTAATCACGCGCGGTAATAAATCGGATCGTTTTCAAAAATAAGTTGACACCAAACGCCTTCTATTCGAAGCATACAGGGCA
>CAYVAO010000528.1:381-1701 GCA_964448895.1 uncultured Christensenella sp. | reverse complement strand
CGTCATTGGCGCGGCGCTGGCTTATGCGCTCAACGCGGGCTTTGTACTCGCGCGTAAACCCGGCAAGCTCCCTTGCGAAACCATGCGCTATGAGTATGGTCTTGAGTATGGTTCGGACGTACTCGAGATTCACACGGATTCCATTCAACCCGGGCAGAAGGTCGTCATCGTGGACGATTTGCTCGCGACCGGAGGCACCGCGCTGGCTACCGTAAAGCTCGTTGAGCAGGCGGGCGGCGAAGTGGTAGGCCTGCGGTTTGCCATTGAGCTGAGTTCCGAGTTTGACGGACGAACTCCGCTTAAAGGATACGACGTGCAATCCGTCTTGCAGTACTAAGCAATGTTTAAAAAAGATCAACGGTTCGCCGTTGATTTTTTTACTTCTTTGCAGGAACTGCTTCGTTTTTTGTTGAAATACTAGTATAAATAGAATGGCAAGTTGAATCCTGAAATATTTCCTGCGGCGGTTGACTTTGTGTGTGGAAAAGCGGTATTCTATAGCCTACATCCCGCGTGTGCGGGCGATCCCGCTTTGCAACGAAGATAGCGGGAGGAGGTGTGTTTAAATGGATATGCAGGAGCTTGTTCAAGAGTTTTCCAAGAAGTATTCTCCGGAGCAGACGGAGGTTTTTCGCCGCGCCGTCGATTTTGCATATCAAACACACTCGACCCAGCTGCGCGAGTCGGGCGAACCGTATATCGTTCACCCGCTCGAAGTGGCGCGTCTCGTCATGGACATGGGCATGGATGCTTCCAGCGTTACCGCGGCTGTGCTGCACGACGTTGTGGAAGACGGAGACAATATCACCGTTGAGGTGATCGAGCAAAAGTTTGGCCCGGAGGTCGCGAAACTGGTCGACGGCGTCACCAAACTGACCAAGAGCGGCCAGCAGACTTATATTACGAAAAAACAGGAGCAGTCGGAGAATCTTCGAAAGCTCTTTCTCGCGATTGCGGCGGATGTACGCGTCGTTATTATCAAGCTCGCCGATCGCCTGCACAACATGCGAACTTTGGCGTATTGTAATCCTTACAAACGCATGCGCAAAGCAAAAGAAACTCTGGAGGTCTACGCTCCCCTCGCGCACCGCTTCGGTATGGGCGCCATCAAGGGCGAGTTGGAAGACCTCTCTTTTATGTATCTCATGCCGGAAGAATACGCCGACATCAGCCGCCAGTTCCGCGAAAAACAGGCGGAGCGGCAGGAGACGCTGGACAACGCGAAACGGATCATCAAAGAGGAACTCAACGCGGCGGGCATCGAATGCACGATCAGCGGGAGGCCGAAGCACCTCTACAGCGTCTATAAAAAGATGCAGA
>CAYVAO010000528.1:0-371 GCA_964448895.1 uncultured Christensenella sp. | reverse complement strand
CGGGCAACGATTGCTACGCGGCGCTCGGCGGCATACACGCCGGCTGGAAGCCGCTGCCCGGCCGGTTTAAGGATTATATCGCGACGCCGAAGCCGAACATGTACCGTTCGCTGCATACGACGTTACTTGCGCCCAACGGCATCCCCTTCGAGGTGCAGATTCGCACATGGGAAATGCATAAGCCGGCGGAATACGGCATCGCGGCGCACTGGATGTATAAAGAGGGGCGCAATGTTCAGAGTCTTTTGGATCGCAAGACCAGCTGGCTTCGTCAGGTCATTGAAGCGCGAGATACGACCGAGGCCAGCAAGGAATTCGTCGAGAGTATCATGTAGGATTTCCTCGGCGAGTATGTCTTTGTTCTCACACCA
>CAYVAO010000527.1:0-1701 GCA_964448895.1 uncultured Christensenella sp. | reverse complement strand
CGCCGCGTGCCGC
Organism: uncultured Christensenella sp.; assembly: GCA_964448895.1. Lineage (GTDB taxonomy): Bacteria > Bacillota > Clostridia > Christensenellales > CAG-138 > UBA7703. The sequence continues at coordinate 1,688 of CAYVAO010000527.1, read as the reverse complement.
GGAGCGTGCCTTGGGCCGGCTACCGGGCGCAGCCAGATGCGCGCTGTTCTTATTTCCAATGACGTTTCTCTTTCCGCTGTTTGCCAAGTTTGAAACCACGGTCAAGAAAACCATCGTCAACGCGTTCTATATGAGTATTCGCCACTTTCCGGTCACGTTGCTGATGCCCATGATGCAGGTGGCCTGGGTGTTTCTCATGTTTCTGTTCCCATATCAGGCGCAAACAATATTGCTTGCCTGGTTCTTTTTCGGCATCTCGCTGCCTGCCTACCTTTGCAGCGGCCTGTTTTTAAAGGTTTTCGCGCACTATGCCGAGCTGGAGTGAACGCCGAAGAAGTCGAAGACCGGTGCTGTTTTGTTGAAAACGAGTGAATCTGTTTTCAAAACGGGATATCATTGCCGCGTAAAATTGTGTTTCTCCGTATCAAGCGCTATTCTAGTGTTGGAATGAATTACCTGTCTTGTTTGCCGATCCGATCCGATCACGGGGAGGCGATCGTTTGAAAAAACGTGCATTCGTTCGTCAAATTATTCTATATTTGGCTGCGTTGGTGTTGCTGCTGACCGTAGTGTTGGTGGTCTACGCCGCGTCGTCTTATTCTATTTTGCGCAGCGAGATCGAGCAGAGCGCGGAGAATTTTTTACAGGTATACGGCGGTGAACTCAAGAGCCGTGTTCAGCAGATGGATCGTGTGCTGCAAAACCTGCTGGTACAGAATTATTCGGAGTTGCAGATTATCCGCAGCGCGGAGGAATCCAAGCGCGTCTATGCTTCACTCAGTATAAAAAGCTATATTACGGATCTCTTGCGCAGCGACGATACGGTGGGAAGCATCGTCGTGGCGGACGAGCGGTATGATGTCTGCGTGGATGCATCGGCCGACTCGCTTGGATACTGGGATCGTACGGCGATGCGGGAGTACACGAAAGCTTGCGCGCGCGGAGAAGAGACGCCATTCGGTTGGGTTTTTATAACGCTGAACGATCAAGTTTATCTATCCAAGACCTATCTTTACAACGGGCGTGCGGTAACAGCGTTTACGAACACGGATCATGTACTCGCGACCATTCCGCCCGGAGACTATGGCGAGCAGACGTTTGTGCTGACCGATGGACAGAACTTGGTTGCGGACGCGACTGGCGAGCCGCTTGCGATGCTGGAACCGGGTCGGCAAATGAACATCGTTTCCTCTGCGCGGACGCTGCTGGTGAGCTATTCGGTCTATCCCAACCAGATCATGCTGCATTCGGTGGTGCAAAACCTCTCCGTCTGGCGGCAGATTCGAAGCAGTACGGCGGTTGCGCTGGCTACCATCGTGTTCACAATCTTCTTCGGATTCCTGCTGATTCGCTATGTCACCAGACAGATGATTCAGCCGATGAAGGCGATCACCAGCGGCATGGAACGGATCGACAAAGGCGAATACGATCTTCGTATCGAAGGTGAATTTGAGACCAGCGAGTTTTCGCATCTGAAAGAGACCTTCAACAAGCTGATGGACGAAATCGTGAACCTCAAAATCCAAAGTTACGAAAAGATCATTGCGCTTAAGGATATGGAGCTTCGCAGCGTTCGCCTTCAGATCAAGCCGCACTTTTTTCTCAACGCGATCAGCACGCTTTCGAGCATGAACAGCCAGGGTCGCGGTCAGCAAATCAAAGGCTATGTGGAAGCGCTCTCCAAAAAT
>CAYVAO010000526.1:0-1710 GCA_964448895.1 uncultured Christensenella sp. | reverse complement strand
CGGATCGCAGCGATGTACCGAGAAGCGCGGCAAGACCGCTTCGCTATATGGACAGATACGTGACGGTCAATCAGGGCGAGGTGTTCTATACCACCGAGCTGCTTGCGCGGTTGGAAGGCATCGAGCGCGGGCCCGCGGGTAACACAAGCCTCGCTGCGGCGATCTCACTTGCGCAAGAGCTGCCGGAAGACGCAATCGTCGTTGTGCAAGAGACGGAGTATACAGGCGCAGGTAAGCACGGCAGCGCGCAGCTCAGCTTTGCGCGGCAAAACGGGATTCGTGTTTCACTCGGCGACCCCAAAGACGAAGTTGCGGGAGAAAGCATCATTCTTCCCGCGCATCCGCGGCTCTTGCACGCGGTGGACGTCGATCTCGACCACATGCGCCGTTCGCTGATCACGCACGCGGCAACGACCGTCGACCACGCGCCGACGCAAAACGATATCGCGTTTCTCGCGGAGGAGACGAAGACGAGCGAGTCTTTCGTGCTCGAAACACTCAACAATAGAAATTCCTGAACAACATCGGGAGGGAAATATGATCAAACGCGAAGACGATTTTCAAACACGACACGAGCACCTGAAAAACCTGAGCGACGAAGAACTCAAGGCGCGCTTTTGGACGCTGACGGAACAGCTCGTCGATCCTCTGCTGGAGCTTGCAAAAGAGAATACCTCGCCCGCGATCGAGCGAAGCGTTTTGCTGCGCATGGGTTTTAGCTCGCTGGAGGCAAAGGCGATTGTCGACGGTTGTGTCGAAAAGAGCCTGTTGGGTCACGGCGCGGGCAACGTGGTCTACCGCTATAGCAAACACGCAGGGGTGGGCATTCGCGAGGCCGGACTAGCGCTGATGCAGCCAACCAACATGGAGCAGGCAGCGCGCCTGTTCGGAGGCGACCAATGAGCGAATATCGTCTGAATCCGGATGAAAACATCGACGTTGCGAAGATTTTAGAAGACTTGGAACATTACCGACCCCGCCGAAGGGGTTGGACCTGGCGCGAACCCGCGCCAAACCTCACGATGGGACCTTTTACCTATCGCGATTGCAGCATGCCGCTCAAGGACGGTGTGCCGCTGCCGCCCGCGCACTATTTTGGCGACGTTGACCCGCAGCCGATGCCGGTCATCACCACCGAGATCGCAAGCGGTCGCTTTGAGGACGACATCCGCCGCATGCGCATGGCGGCGCATCATGGCGCGGATCACATCATGGTCATCCGCACTTCAGGACAAAGCCATTACGACGGCTTAATCGAGGGCACGCCGCAAGGAAGCGGAGGCGTTCCGATCACACGAAAGCAGGTGCGCGCGCAGAGAAAAGCGCTCGATCTCATTGAGGACGAAGTAGGTAGACCCATCAACTACCACAGCTATGTCAGCGGCGTTGCTGGGCCTGATATTGCGGTGATGTTCGCGGAAGAGGGCGTCAACGGCTGCCACCAAGACCCGCAATACAACGTCATCTATCGCAACATCAACATGTTGCGCTCCTTTGTGGACGCGGCGGAGAGTAAACAGCTTATCGCGTGGGCAAATATGGCGCAGATCGACGGCGCGCACAACGCAAACGCCACCGCACGGGATGCGTGGAAGGTGATGCCGGAACTCATGGTGCAGCACGCGATCAACGCGCTCTACAGCCACAAAGTCGGCGTACCCAAGGAGAATATCTGTCTTTCCACAGTGCCGCCGACGGCGACGCCGGGGC
>CAYVAO010000525.1:1371-1713 GCA_964448895.1 uncultured Christensenella sp. | reverse complement strand
CGTCTACAACCGTCTGCTTCAATTCGCCGACCGTGATCTGGGCGAGCTTGATCAGCTCCTGCTGCGCGCGGTTCACGGTATTTAGCTGCGTCGCCTTGCCGAGTTTCGCGGTCAGCCAAGCGCCGAACACGCCGATCAATGCAATAAAAAACGCCGCGGCGATGTTCACGGCGTTCTCGAGCAGGATCTCTGCAACAGTAGCGTTAACGGTTCCGCCAGTATCCGCCAGCGCGAAGGCGGGCAGCGCGAGCATTAGGAGCGCGATCAGGACCAGAATCAGTTTCTTTCTCATGTGTTTTTCTCCTTGTTAGATTGATGTAGCCTGCTCCGACGCAAGCTCGT
>CAYVAO010000525.1:0-1361 GCA_964448895.1 uncultured Christensenella sp. | reverse complement strand
ATCGTAAACTCAGAACTCGAAGTGAATAACGAGATTTTACACATTACCATCTCCGCTGGATGCACCATGGTAATGAAAAGCGACACCCCTGCAACCATCTCAAAACGGGCAGACAAAGCGTTGTATATCAGTAAAAGCAATGGGCGTAATATGTCTTACGTCTTAATGGCAGAATAATGTTTCCCATCTGGGCATCTAAATCGACGTTGTCTGCTCGGAAGCAATCTCGCGAACAAAATCTTCATATTCCTCCTGCGCAGTTTTCGCTTTCTCGCGCGCAGTCTTCATCTCGCCGTTTGTTTCACCACGCTCTACGGCGATACAGGTCGCAAGCGAAAGCGACAGACTCGCATCCTGCATCTTCATAGCGAGCTTCGATTCCTTTGCGCGAATAGCAGCACGTTTCTCCGTCTGTTTTCTGTCGCGCGTCATTCGCAATTGCAGCCAAACGACCAGCAACGCAAACACTCCTGATATGATCTCACCGATGTATTTCATATACATTCCTCTCAATTCTATTTGTATAGAAGCTTGCAGCGACCGCACTTGTGCCAGTAACCGCTGCCTCCCTGGTTAATACCTTCGACCACGACACCAACATCGCGGCCTTTCGCGTGGATGACCATCCCGCGTCCCAGATAAAGCCCCACATGCGTTTCGTCGTTGACGTTCGTCGTGCTGTTTCGGAAAAGGAAATCACCCGCGATCAGCTCGTTGCGCGCAACCACGTCGCACAACGCCCAAAGCCCATCGCAGTTCTTTCGATCATCCCAAGTTCCCGTCTCACGCATGAGCCAGGAAAGAAAGCCAGAGCAGTCATGCGCCATGAGATCAGCAAATCCCGCCTTATACTGACTTTCGCGGAACGTGATCGCGCGAGCATACTCCTCATCCATAGCTTGAATCTTTGCGTTAGACAGATCCGTCAAGCCGGATGCGCCCCAAACATAAAGATCGCCGATTCGTGTCAGCGCCAGCGCACAGATCGCTTTCGCCCTATCTGTTACAGACGGTTTCGTGATCGGCTCCGTCTCCGTAATCGTGCCGTCAATCAGAGCCGCCCACGTTTCTTTTCCAATGACCCCGTTGACGGTCAGCCCTGCTCGCGTCTGAAACCGCTTCACGGCTTCCAGCGTGTCCGCGCCGAACGTCTTCCTCGACACCGTAGTTATATGATCGCCATAGAAGCCAAGCTCCAAGAGCTTTTGCTTACAAAACAGCACATCCTCGCCGGATGTGCCTTTCTTTAGATTGCGTGAAAATTCCATTTGTTTTCCCCGTTTCAAAGTGAAATAACTCATCAATTTCTCATGGCATTTTTTGCGAAAACCTGATATGATCCATATACATCAATCTTGCAT
>CAYVAO010000524.1:0-1717 GCA_964448895.1 uncultured Christensenella sp. | reverse complement strand
CCGCCGTGCGGCGCGCAATGATGCACAACCCGCATGCGGGGGATATCGTATCGCAGCTCAACCGGCTCGCGGAGGCCGGATTGCAGTTTCATCTTCAGATCGTGCTCTGTCCTGGGCTCAATGACGGCGATGTTCTGCGCCGCTCCATCGACGATATGCTTGCGCTCTATCCTTCTGCGCAGTCGCTCGCGATCGTTCCCGTGGGACTCACGCGTTTTCGCGAAGGTCTCGCACCGTTAAGAGCATTTACGCCGGAGGAAGCGGGCGCGCTGATCGACGAGATAGAAGCGCTACAGAAACAGATCCTAAAAAAACTCGGCACCCGATTTGTGTTTTTAGCGGATGAATGGTATACGCTATCCGGCAGAACACTACCGGAATACGATGATTATGAGGAATTCCCGCAGATTGAAAACGGTGTTGGTCTGCTCCGATTATTTGAAGGCGAGATGCTGGAAGCACTGGAAGAGAGGAAAACGCTTAAGAAGCCAAAGCGTTTTTTGATGGCGGGAGGCACCTCCGCTCACGCGTTTTTCGCAGAATCCTATCGGCAACTGTTGCCGTACGGAATCGCGATCGACACGCGCGCGATCAAGAACCGGTTCTTTGGCGAAAGCGTAACGGTAGGTGGGCTTGTCACGGGCGGAGACTTGGTTGAGCAACTCAAGGGAGAGGATTTCGGTCGCGCGCTGCTGATTCCGCGTGCGATGTTAAAAGCGGACGAGGAACTCTTTTTAGATGGAATGAGCAAGTCGGAGGCGGAGACCGCGCTCGGTACTCGCATCATCCCCGTCGCAACCGGAGAAGAGCTCGTTGAAATTGTGTTTACGGAATGATGATACGTTGTATGAATCATTCACACGCTAATAATCAGAAAATTGCCGCCAGTCGGCAGCAGGAGAACATATGAGAAAACCATTGGTCGCGATCGTCGGCCGCCCGAACGTTGGTAAATCAACGCTCTTTAACCGCCTGATCGGCAGGCGTGTCGCAATTGTAGAAGATACGCCCGGCGTAACGAGAGACCGTATCTATCAGGATGCGGAGTGGCTGAATTACGCATTTACGCTGATCGACACCGGAGGCATCGAGCCGGAGAGCGAGGATATCATCGCTTCTCAGATGCGGCGGCAGGCGGAGCTTGCCATCGAAACCGCGGACGTGATTCTCTTCCTCGTCGACGGCAGAGAGGGCATGACCAGCGCGGATATGGACGTAGCCGAGATGCTGCGCCGCTCCAACCAACCCGTCGTGCTCGCGGTGAATAAAATCGACGCGCCGAAGTTTGAAGAAGCGATGTACGAGTTTTATTCGCTGGGATTGGGGGATCCTTATACCATCTCATCCTCGCAGGGGTTGGGGTTAGGCGACCTTTTGGACGCGGTCGTCAAAGATTTTCCCAAAGACTTAGAAGAAACGGAGACGGAGCGCATCAACATTGCCGTCGTCGGCAAACCAAACGTCGGCAAGAGCAGTCTTGTCAACGCGCTACTGGGCGAAGAGCGGACCATCGTTAGCGACATACCCGGCACCACGCGCGACTCCATCGATTCCAACTTTGAGCGCAACGGCCGCGAATACACGATTGTGGACACCGCCGGCATTCGCAGAAAGCGCAGCGTGGAGGACGAGACCATCGAGCGCTATAGCGTCATTCGTTCACTCTCGGCGATTCGTCGAGCGGATGTTGTGCTGATCGTTTGCGACGCGAGCCAGG
>CAYVAO010000523.1:0-1729 GCA_964448895.1 uncultured Christensenella sp. | reverse complement strand
AACATCCGTTTTGCGGACGTCATCGGCGCTTGCGACGCCAAGGAAGAGCTGAAATTTTTCACCGATTATCTGAAAAACCCAAAGAAATTCACGGCGCAAGGCCTGAAGCCACCGAAAGGCGTTCTCCTCTACGGCCCTCCGGGTACAGGAAAGACGATGCTCGCCAAAGCGATGGCAGGCGAAAGCGACGTTGCCTTCATCCCCGCCGTCGCGAGCGCATTCGTCACAAAATATCAGGGTAGCGGCCCGGAATCCGTACGGGAGCTGTTCAAGCGCGCGCGCCGTTATGCCCCGGCAATCATCTTCATCGACGAAATCGACGCGGTCGGCAGGAAGCGTGGCGAAAGCAACGCGAATCACGGCGAGGAGATGGCGCTCAACGCGCTGCTCACGGAGATCGACGGTTTCTCCGTTGACCCGAAACGTCCTGTGTTTGTACTCGCCGCGACCAACTTCGACGTGGAGGAAGGTCAGGGCGGTTTGGGTGTTATCGATCCCGCACTCGCGCGCAGATTCGATCGAAAGATACTCGTCGATCTACCGAACACCGAAGAACGCGAGCAGTTTTTGCGCATGATGCTCAAGAAGAATACGACGAATACCGTTTCAAACGAAATGATCGTGCGGCTAGCTTCCCGTTCGACCGGGTTGAGTCCCGCAAACCTCGCCGCCGTTTTGGAGCTAGCCAACCGTATGGCGGTTAAGCAGAATCAGCCTCTGGATGACGCTATACTGGACGAAGCATATGAGCTCACGCGGCATGGTGAAAAGAAAGACTGGGGGTATGAGTATCTGGAGCGTGTTGCGCGGCATGAATCGGGCCACGCGCTGCTCTGTTACCTCGGCGGCAACACGCCGGCGTATCTCACCATCGTCGCCCGCGGTAGCCATGGCGGATATATGGAGCACTCCGGCGAAGATATGGGCCCGCTGCAAACGCGAGAGCAATTGATCGGCCGCATTCGCACCTCTCTCGGCGGGCGCGCGGCGGAGATCGTCTATTACGGCGAAAAAGATGGCGTCTCTACAGGCGCTTCAGGCGATTTGGAGTCCGCAACCCGCGTTGCTCGCGCCATGCTTTGCAATTACGGCATGGATACGGAATTCGGCCTCGCCGTCCTCTCGCCGGAGGAAGCACAGCGCGGGCCGATGGCGGAAAAGGTATCGCACCGCGTCAGCGAAATCATAGGCGCCGAAATGACACAGACCATCCAAATCATCTCGGAAAACAAAGCGCGTATCGATCGCCTGGTTTCCGCACTGATGGCGAAAAATAAGCTAACCAAAGAAGAAATGGAGGAGCTGCTGAAAGATCCCGTGTAATCCGTAATGCTCTTAAGAGAATGCTATATATGCTTCGCCTCTCTCCCGCTACTCCGGGGTTAAATTTCTTGTCAGGAGCCGTCTTGTATGAACAACGAAACGATATATGACACCGAAAAATCGAAAGCGAGCGGCGGTACGACGATTTGGGATCAGGATGCGCTCTCAACTGCCGATGGTTCTTTCGCGTCCGATGCCGCCGCAGAAGACGTCTGTTACAAAAAAGGCGTTACCATCCTCGATACTTACCGGGTGGAGAGCGACGCTATCGAAAGCGGTGGCATGGGCCGCGTCTGGCGCGTGCATCACACGCTCTGGAATGTTGACCTTGCGATGAAGCGACCCCGCGCGGAATATTTTTCCGGCGAAGAGAGCAAGCAAAACTTCATTCGCGAGTGTGATACAT
>CAYVAO010000522.1:1359-1730 GCA_964448895.1 uncultured Christensenella sp. | reverse complement strand
ATCCGACGACCTGATTGAGGTGGAGAAGGACCGGATCAAAATCGCCATAGAGGTGGCGGAGAAACAGCTTTCCGTGATCGGAGATCGTGCGCGAGAGGCGGGATCAAATGAGCTGGCCGATGTTATGGAAGCTTACTTCATGATTTTGAGCGATCCCGGTTTGATCGATGGCTTTATCGACGCAATAGATACGGATAAACTCTCCGCAATCGGTTCCATTCAGAGAGGGATTGCGGCGCAGGTTGAAATCTTTGAGGCGCTGGAGGACGCGTATTTTCGCGAGCGGGCGCAGGATATTCGCGATATTGGCCGCCGCCTTGTCAACATTCTGATGGGCGGTGAGGAGACGGATATCAGCGCGCTGCCGGCAC
>CAYVAO010000522.1:764-1349 GCA_964448895.1 uncultured Christensenella sp. | reverse complement strand
AACTTGATTGGTATTGTTTCCGAAATTGGAGGCAAAACCTCTCATACGGCGATACTAGCCAATAATATGGGAATTCCTGCCGTATTGGGCTGCCATGATGCCATCTGTGCGGTAAGAGCACAAGCGGACAAGAGAAAGATTGTTGTCGATGGCAGTCAGGGGCTTGTTATGATTGGTCTGACTGACGAGCAGATGGTAGATTTAAAGGCGGAGGCGGATAGACGACAGAGCGTTAAGGCGTCTCTGGAGTGCCTGAAGGATCAACCGACTGTCACTAAGGACGGCGTTCACATTCAGCTTGCTGCCAATGTGTTAGGATACAACGAAGTCGATAAAGTGCTTGCGGTCGGAGGCGAGGGCGTAGGGCTTTATCGAACGGAGTTTCTGTTTATGGCGCGGGACAGCGCGCCGGATGAAGAAGAGCAGTATCGTGCTTACCGAACCGTGATTGAAGGACTTGGCGGGAAACCGGTCATCATTCGGACGATGGATATCGGCGGAGATAAGAGCATCGGTTATCTGAACCTTCCGGAAGAAGAGAATCCGTTTCTGGGGTTCCGCGCTTTGCGCATCTGTTTGGAGCGC
>CAYVAO010000522.1:0-754 GCA_964448895.1 uncultured Christensenella sp. | reverse complement strand
TTTTAACGCAACTGCGGGCGATTCTGCGCGCCGCCGTTCATGGTCAGGCGCTCATCATGTTTCCGATGGTTTGCTCGCTGGAGGAGCTCCGCGCGGCGAAAGCCAAGGTTGAGCTAGCAAAAGAGCAGCTCAGAGCGCGTGGCGTAGCACACGCCGAACACATCGCAATCGGTATCATGATTGAGATTCCGTCGGCCGCCGTGATCGCGGATATCTTGATTCGCGAAGCGGACTTTTTCTCAATCGGAAGCAACGATTTGACCCAATATACGCTTGCCGTCGATCGCATGAACGAGAAGATCAGTTACTTATATAACAGCTTTCATCCAGCGATTCTTCGCTTGATCAAATCGATCATCGACCCGGTGCAGCGCGCCGGTGGATCAAAGTTTGTTGGAATGTGCGGCGAGATGGCCGGTGATCCGCGCGCAACGTTGGTTCTGCTGGGACTGGGTTTGCAGGAATTCTCCGTTGCACCGGCAAACTTGCTGCGGATTCGCAAAATGATCAACAATGTTGATTTCAGCTATGCCCAGGAAGTTGCCGCAAAAGCGCTGAACTTGGGTACGGCGACAGAAATAGAAACGTTTCTCATGGAATCCATGCCCAAAGAATTGATGCAATACCTGATATAGGCTTCGGATTCAACTAGTAGGCTTTGAGCCTTTGCTATGCAAAAGCACAGTCAGCAAGCAACGCAAGACCGTCTGAATTACGAATTGCAAAGAAAAAGTAGACATTATCAAAGGATAGT
>CAYVAO010000521.1:0-1730 GCA_964448895.1 uncultured Christensenella sp. | reverse complement strand
ACTCTCATTATTTACATAGCTTAACGATCCAGCCGAATCATTTCGACGGAGGAAATCAACATGAAACGGAAAGAAACAAAGCGCGCGCGCGTAGGTTTATACAGCGCCGGTTTGCATGCATATTGGAGCCAATTTGAAGGTCTGCATGACCGCATTTTAGGCTATAACGCTTTTATCGAGGAGCGCGTCGGCGGTTGGGGCGAGGTGTTTAACTTTGGCCTGGTCGATTCGGAAGTAAAAGCGAGGGAAGCGGGCGAGTTTTTTAACGCGCACAACGTCGATCTCATACTGGCACACTCGGGAACCTATTTTACGAGCTCCTGCGTGCTGCCCGTTCACCAAATCTGCAAAGCGCCGACGGTGATGCTCAATCTGCAACCGGCCCCGCAGATGGCGTATGCCACGACGAACACGGGCGAATGGCTCGCGCATTGCGTCGGCTGCCCGATTCCGGAGGCGGCGAATGCGGTTGAACGCGCTGGGATTCCGCTCTCGATCATCAACGGCCTATTGGGATTATCGGAAACGCCGAAGATCAGCATGGCAAACGAGGTGACCGACGGTATGCCGCAGGCGAAGCGCGCCTGGCGGGAGATTGAGCAGTGGGTTCTCGCGGCAGGGGTCAAGCGCAACATGCAGCACGCGAGATTTGGCTTTCTCGGCAACAATTATTCCGGCATGCTGGATCTATACAGCGATTTTACGATGCTGCAAAGCCAACTTGGGCTGCATGTGGAGCTGCTTGAAATGTGCGACCTCGACCGGAGTTTGCAGCAGGTAACCGAAGAAGATGTTGCTCAAAAGCGCAAAGAAATTGAGACCTTTTTTGAGATCTCCGGCGATTCGCCGTCCGATCCGCGCGTCAAGGCGCCGACACAGGAGCAACTCAACTGGTCGGCAACCGTCGCCGCGGCGCAGGAGCGCATGGTGGAAGCGTATGATCTCGACGCGCTGAGCTATTATTACCACGGCAGCAATGATAACCATTATGAGCAGGTGCAGTCGGGTTTCATCGTCGGGCATTCATTGCTGACCGCAAAGGGCGTGCCCTGCGCGGGAGAAGGGGATATCAAGACGGACGTCGCCATGAAGATATGCGATATCCTCGGAAAAGGCGGAAGCTTTTGCGAAATCGTTGCCATGGACTACATCCATAACACCATGCTCCTCGGTCACGATGGCCCGTTTCACATCTCGATTTCGGACGGAAAACCTATGCTGCGCGGCCTCGGCGTGTATCACGGCAAAAAAGGCTCCGGCATCTCGGTGGAGGCAAACGTGATCGCAGGGCCGATCACCATGCTGGGCGTGACGCAACTTAGAAACGGAAATTTACGCTTCATCGTCAGCGAGGGAACCGCGAAGAAGTTGGACATCCTTACGATCGGGAACACGCAGACGCATGTCGACTTCGGCATGGATTTGGACGAGTATATGGACGAATGGTTCAAGACCGCGCCAACGCACCACTGCGCCATGAGCATCGGCCATAACGCCGCGCTGTTTGAAAAGGTCGCAAAGCTGATGAACATCGAATGCGTTCGCGTTGGAAAGTGATGCTCAAATCATATCTTTCAACCTATCGTCTTTGAAAGAAGCGCAAAGAATCAGAAAAGCCCGGTTCGGGCTTTTTTGCTTGGAGAGAAGATATCTCAGACGATTGTGATCAAGCGCACGCCGGATACGGAAAATGAGTAAGCCTTTAAGACGGGCTCTCCTGTTCCGCCCTC
>CAYVAO010000520.1:0-1733 GCA_964448895.1 uncultured Christensenella sp. | reverse complement strand
TCGATCGATTCAATTAAGTCAGACGAATCAATAACGGTGTCAATGACGGCGGCGCAAATGCGCCGCCGTTTTCGCGCGCAAACATTTGCCGATTGCGGGCACTTCTGTTAATATGCTCAACAGGGATGAGATGTTACGCTGGAGGGAGAGTAAAAAACGCATGGCGAACACCAAGAAGACACTCGCGGAAAAGCTCCACGCGCGGAGGCTGAAGAAACCGCCCGCGTTGATCTACCGGACACTTGGCTATCTTTGGCGATTCCTGTATTTTAAGAAACTCGGTGTTCAGGTTGATCTGAAAAATGATCCGCGCGCCTGCAAAGGCCCCTACATCGTGGTGAGCAACCATGCGTCCCGCCTTGACTATATCTATACGGGCGCGGTGCTGCTGCCGGATACGCTGAGCTTTGTCGCGGGATACAACGAGTTCTTCCGCTCGCATCTTGCGTTTATCTTCCGGCTATTACAAGTCATTCCGAAAAAGAACTTTACGCCGGATATCTATACCATCAAGGAGATCGCGCGGATTCTGCGCGCGGGCGGCCGCGTGATGCTCTTTCCCGAAGGAATGAGCAGCATCGGCGGCGGAAACCAGCCCTGCGCAATCGGCAGCGGGAAACTGCTCAAGCACTTCGGCGTGCCGGTGTTTGTGAGTAAGATCTCCGGCGGCTATCTCACCAGCACGAAATACTGCCTCGACGAGCGCCCCGGCGAGGTGCGCGTGGTGATTGACCAGCTCTTTACGCCGGAGCAGCTCAAGCAGATGAGCGCGGAAGAGATCCAGCGCGCACTGGACGTCGCCATTCAAAACGACGATTACGAATGGAACCGTTCCGCGCAGATCGCGTATGACGGCAAGGGCAGAATTGCGCATCAAATGCATACGCTGCTCTACCGCTGCCCGCGCTGCGGAAAAGAGTTCACCATGCGCGGCGAGGGCGACACCATACGCTGCCTTTCTTGCGGAAACGGTGCGCGGGTCAATGCGGACTATAGCTTTACGCCTTTTGATGAAACCTGCGTCCTGCCGCAAACGCCGAAACAATGGTTTGACGAAGAGAGAAAGCATGTTTACCGCGCGCTGCTCGATCCCGCGTTTTCACTCTGTGAGCGGGTGCGACTTGGTGTGCTGCCCAAGGATAAGCCGCTGAAAAATCTGGACACCAGCCAAATTGCGGGAGAGGGAGAGATTCGCCTCGACCACACAGGATTTACCTATTTCGGCACGAAGGAAGGAGAGGCGTTCTCCTTCCATCTGGAACCACAGTTGCTGCCTACCTACGGCATGTGCACGGATGTGTCCCGCGTGTATACCTTCTTTGCCGGAGAGTTTTACGAGTTTTATCCCGAGACGGAGTGCATTGCAAAGTGGCTTTTGGCGACCGAGGAGCTGCACCGCATGCATGGCGGAGAGGGGAAGAACTTCCCCTGGGCGGATACCTACGCCTGAGAAAAGAATCTGATGGACAAGCGGGGAGCAAATGATGCAGAAACCAGCCGGATCAGCACCGTCTGTGGTGACGCTTGATCTGCACGGAAAAACACAATATCAGGCGAGGATCGCGCTGGATGCACAACTGCGGCGCAGCAGCGGAATCTACCGCATCCATGTCGTGCACGGGTATCATAACGGAACCGCGCTTCGGGATTTGGTGCGGCAGGAATACGCCGCGCACCCGCGGGTTTTGCGGCTGGATTTCGTTTCCGAGAGCGCAACGGATTTGATTTTAAGA
>CAYVAO010000519.1:0-1733 GCA_964448895.1 uncultured Christensenella sp. | reverse complement strand
CTGAGTTACCCAGCTTGGTCTACGTCTGACCTTCAAACTGCGGCTCTGCAACCTTGACAGAGATAACAGCCGTGAGCCCCTCACGGAAGTCGTCACCGTTGATATCAAACTTAAGCTTGGTGGTCATGCCTGAGTCTTCAGCATACTTCTTGAGAGTACGTGTGAGCCCCCTCCTGAAACCTGCCAGGTGAGTACCCCCCTCGATGGTGTTGATGTTGTTCACATACGAGTGCACATTCTCAGAGAAAGAGGTGTTATACTGCAATGCCAGCTCGACAGGCACCTCGCCCTTATCATGATTTATATAAATGACCTTATCTATAAGCCTCTCACGGTTGTCGTCAAGGAACTCAACGAACTCAAGCCGCACTATAACCCCAAGGCGATCTACGATTATGAGCCGCGTGTGCGCAAAGTGGTCGATTCTCTAATCGACGGAACACTGAGCGACGATAACAGCGGCGCGTTTGCGGATCTGCATCGTTCACTGCTGTTTGGCAACGACTGGTCCAAGCCGGATCAATATTTTGTGCTGCAAGAGCTGCTGGCGTTTTGCCAGAGAAGAGCGGACGTCAACTGCGAGTATCGCGACCGGATCGCGTTTGGCAGAAAGTGCCTGATGAACATCGCAAGCAGCGCGTTCTTCAGCTCCGACCGCACCATTCGTGAATACGCCAACGACATCTGGCATATTCAGCCGCTGCCGCCGCTGGAAAGCACAAGACTGTTTTAAACAGAAATACGAGAAAAAATAAGAAGCAGGGGATTGCCCCTGCTTCTTGACTTATTGATCAATCGTTATGGAATCTGGTCATATACCTCTGCGCTGGCTTTTGCGCCAAGAAGCGCGCATTCCTCGGCGGGCAGCTCCCGCACGCAGCCGTCGATGATGGCGGCGCTCATCGCGTCTCCCGCGACGGAGACGTCGTGAAGCACGCGCGTTTCCGCGGGTACCACGCCGCAGTTTTCCGCATCCGCCCAGTAGACGCCCTCCTCGGCAAGGTCGATAAACACGCGCTTGACGCCCTGCTCCAGAAACCAATCCGAGGCGCGGTAAATACCGCGGAGTGTATCGCAGGATTTCCCCGAAAGGAAGCCCGCTTCAAAGCGGTTTGGCTTGATCGCGTAACAACTGCCGATGTTTCCGCCGATGCGCTTTGCTTTCGCGCAGCTCACAGGATCGTAAAACAGCGGCGCGGTCACATGATGGCAAAGATAGCCGAGCGATTCCGGCGAAAGATTGCCGTCGATGACGCACATCTTCGAGCCGTTGATCAGCGGGAGCAGCTCGGCGAGATAGTCCGGCGTAAGATGATCTAACACGGACATATCGCTGATGCCGACGAGCATGTCGCCGTCTTCGTCAAATACACCGATATAGGTGCCGGTGTGCTCGGTGCCGATATAGGTATGTGCGAGGGATACGTTTGCCTTGCGGCAACTTTCGCGTACCATGCCCGCGTGAAAGCCGGAGCCGATCGCGGTGACCAGCTCCACTTCATAATTCAGCGAGGCGAGTCGCTTGGCGATATTGTGTCCAACGCCGCCAACGCGAATGCCAACGCGACCGAGGTTGCTGTCACGCTCGCGGCAAATGCTGTCCGGCTTTCCGGTGATGTCGATGGCGGCGCCGCCAACGATCGTAATCTTATCCATACGTGTTCCTCCGTTGATTGGATATGCGGGGGATTTTGTTTTATTCAGGGTTCGGCAGTGCGATTTCGCGCCCGCTG
>CAYVAO010000518.1:0-1735 GCA_964448895.1 uncultured Christensenella sp. | reverse complement strand
ACTGGACGGCCGTCAGCTCGAGATGCCGCCCAAAGAGATCGAACTTCTCTATTTTCTCGCCTCGCACACCGGCAAGGTGTTTACGCGCGAGCAGCTCCTCGAACAGGTGTGGGGATTCGACTTTTTCGGCGATTCGCGCACGGTGGACGTGCACGTCAAGCGCATCCGCGAGAAGCTTGGCGAAAATCACGAATGGGAACTTCGCACCGTTTGGGGCGTCGGCTACAAATTCGAACAGAAGTAGTGCGATTGTATGCGCAGGGACTTTCTTCGAACGCTTTTTTCCCGCATGCTCGCGACCTATATGTCCGTGACGCTTGGATTAATCCTGCTCTCCGGCGTATTGGTGGCGACGCTGATGTCCGGGTTTATCATGCGCGAAGAAAAGCAGGACATCGCCAACGAAATTACGGTCATCAACGAGCTGTACTTTAACACGCAGAGTTCCACCGTCGGCGAGAACGCCGCGATACTGGAACTCAACACGATCGCCAGGCATTTCGACGGGCTGATTCAAATCGTCTCGACGGACGGCTCCATGGCGCAATATGCCTCCGGCTCCAAATGGAACGCGGTTATGAACACGCGTTTTTCGGAGGAAGAAATCGCACGCATGCTCGGAACGGTGTCCGATCTGGACGCGAGCAGCGTGCGTTTTACGCAGCAAAAAGGCGCGTTTACCATGCTCGTCGGCACCAAAGCGGGCTTGGAGCAGGACGGCGTCGCCACGCACGTCATACGGTTTTATGTGGACATTACGAACGCGCGCGGCGCGGTGGCCATGGCGTATATGGAGGTCATCCTCGTTTCGCTGATCGCCGTGCTGATCTCCGTAATCGTCGTGTACTATACAACCAGCAAGCTCACGCGGCCGTTCATGGAGATCAACGAGACCGTGCAGAAGTACGCGAAGGGCGACTATAACGTCCGCATTCCCATCAGCAGCATCGACGAAGCGACGCAGCTGGCCATCAGCTTCAACAACATGGCCGACCAGCTCAAGGATTTGGAAGCCACGCGCCGCAGCTTCGTCGCCAACGTCAGCCACGAACTGCGCTCGCCGCTGACGAGCATGAAAGGCTTTCTGGAAGCCATGCAGGACGGCACGATCGGCCCCGACGAGTACGAAAAGTACATCGGCATTGTGCTATCGGAGACGAAGCGCATGGCGGTCATGGTCAACGACCTGCTCGACCTCGCGCGCATCGAGTCCGGCAAGACCGCGCTCAAGCTCGAAATATTCGACATCAACGAGCTGATCCGCCGCACGCTGATTACGTTTGAAGCGCGCATCTACGAACACCATATGGAGGTGGACGTCAAGTTCGCGCAGGAGCAGTACTATGTGGAAGCGGACAGCGCACAGATTTCGCAGGTGCTGCGCAACATCATCGACAACGCCATCAAATATTCGCCGGACGACTCAAAGCTGCGCGTCGCCACCTACGCCATGCGCCGCGAAATCTACATAAGCGTCCAAGACAACGGCCCGGGCATACCGGAGAAAGACATTCCGCACGTATTTGACCGTTTCTATAAAGTGGAGAAAGCGCACACGCCTTCGAAACAAAGCGGCACGGGGCTGGGGCTCTCGATCGTCAAGCGCATCATTGACCAGCACAACCAGACGATCACCCTCAAAAGCGCGGTCGGCAAAGGCAGCACGTTCACCTTTACCCTCAAACGCGCGCCCGCGCCGAAACGAACTGCGGACGGCGCGAAAAAATCCTGACGG
>CAYVAO010000517.1:0-1744 GCA_964448895.1 uncultured Christensenella sp. | reverse complement strand
CGGAGCATGATGTTGTCCGGGCTGATGTCGCGGTGGAGCAGGCCGTTGTCGTGCACGCGCGCAAGCGAGCGGATCAGCGGCCGAAACAGCGCGAGCACTTCGGCGGCGGGCAGTTTCCCGCCGCGGTGCGCGGCGTAAGACTTCAGCGTTTCGCCTTCCACATAGTCCATCACAATGTAGGCCGTGCCGTTCTCGTAAAAGAACGAACGGACGCCCACCACGCCGCTGTCGCCCGAGAACCGGGCCAGCGCGCGCGCTTCCTCCACGAAGCGCTCCTTGCCCTTTTGGAAGAAGGCTTCCTTCGCGCCGGCGTAGGTCAATACGGTGACGTGCGTATGCGTGTCCCGCGTGACGCACCCTTCCGGGTAATACTCCTTGATGGCGACCTTGATGTCGAGGTTCAGGTCCCACCCGACATAGGTGATGCCGAATCCGCCCTGGCCGAGCACCTTGCCGACGAGGTAGGTTCCGGCCAGTATGCTGCCGCACTCAATCTGATGCGACTCGTTCTGCAGTTTGGCGTTGTCGCACCCGCAGCGCGGGCACACGCCCTTTGGCTCCTTCAGCGGCGCAAAGCAGCTCAGGCAGGTCATCCCAGGATCGTTCATTCTTCCTCCCATGGTTCATACGACGCAAATCGTTGTATTGGTTCTTCCGCCGGGTTTACCGTATTCTCGGTATTCTTCGGAAAACCCTTCTACCAGAAATCAATAGCCGTAGACTTGCGCCGAAGGGAACATCTGTTTTAGCGTATCCTCATATTTTGAATCAACGGATACCTGCTGCAGCGGAAGCTCCTCCAGCGGCGAGAAGTCCGTTACTTTTGTCTCGAGGATGTAGATCGTATTCAGCCTCTTCAGGCCGGAGAGCGGGCGAAGATCGCTCACGTTTATGTAATCAAGCCAAAGCGTCGTCAGATTCGTCAGGTTCCTGAGCGGCGACAAATCCGTCACTTGCGTGCTGTCGAAAGAAAGCGACTGTAAATTCGTCAGATTTTGCACAAACGACAAATCCGAGACTGAACAGCCATCTATCCAAAGATCGCTAAGGCTCGTGTAGTTGGCAATCTGCAGCATGTCCTCATCGTTTAGGCCGCAATTCGTTAAGTGAAGGACTTGCAGATTCGCCATGTGTTCCAGCGACGGAAGCTGCGTGATTCCATATTCCTGATAAAGCGATAACCCTGTCAGCTGCGGCATGGACGTGGACAGAAAGCTCAAATCCGTTATGCCGGTTGACGAAAACGTTAAGGTCATCAGATTAGGCAGATTCGCAATCTGTTCGGGAGAAATCAGCGAACAGGTGGTAATATACAAACTTTGGAGATTGTTAAACCCCGCTAAGTCGACGCCGCTGACCTCGCCGCAATTGCCCAAAGTGAGGTTGTTAATGTTCGAGCCGCTGCCCGCTCCTGCAAGAACGATCTGGTCGCAGTCGCGGATGTTCGCTTCTGCCAACAACGTGCATCCGCGAAAATCATTCATATCGATATTGCCGCAGGCGTCGAAGTAAACTCTATAAAGTGAAACACAATCCTGCAGCGCCGATTCATTTTCTATCGTAACTGCAAAGATGATCAGCCACTGCAGGCCGGTAAAGTAGCGTAAATCAGCCAGGTTTACAACACGTTCTGGGAACGCCTGCCATGTTTGCATATCATCCACGGCATACTGCTTATTTTCATAATCGACATACGGCCAGAAGGTATCATCGTTTACGATAAAGCTGTCGCCGGCAATGGAAA
>CAYVAO010000516.1:0-1752 GCA_964448895.1 uncultured Christensenella sp. | reverse complement strand
ACAGGCTTGCCCGTTTCCTGCGCTTCGATGCGGTTGATCCAAACGTCACGCGGGAAACGGGCAAGCCTGTGGTAGCCGAACAGCATCACGCAGTTTGCGACCTTTTCGCCTACGCCGGGAACCGAAAGAAGCGCGGCAAAGAGCGCCTCGTCGGAACAGGAGGCGATTGCGGCAAGGTTCAGCGTACCCGCGGCAACCATTCGAGCGGCTGCGAGCACATATTTCGCGCGATAGCCCAGCGAACAGGCAAGAAAGTGAGCTTCGTCCAGCGTCGCGCGCGTCTCCGCCGAAGGAAAGGCAT
This sequence comes from uncultured Christensenella sp., assembly GCA_964448895.1. Taxonomy (GTDB): domain Bacteria; phylum Bacillota; class Clostridia; order Christensenellales; family CAG-138; genus UBA7703. Next base: position 1,451 of record CAYVAO010000516.1, on the reverse strand, counting down.
AGAAACGCTCTCCTTCGCTCTCGATTGGTTCGCCGTATCGCGAGCAAAGCGCCTCGATGCAATATTGAATCGCTGGAATGTTTTTGCGTTGGGAAATGATAAAACTCACGAGCATCTCCCACGGATCCTGCCGGAGCATGCGGATACCCGCGCCGTAGTCGCAGGCGCGCAAAAGAAACGCGTCCGCGGAGTCCACCCGCGCGCGGATTGCCGCATAGTCGATCGCGAGATCGAAATAATCGTGCCAGATCGCGTTAAACTCCGCTTGTGTACAGTCCAGCGCTACACCATCTGGCGTATCGGTAAGGCGAAGCACGCGACCTTGCGCAACCAACGCGAATCCGCCGTTTTGCGTCGGTTTTAACCGAAAGCATTGTCCGCTTTCGGCAATCTTTTGAATATTGAAATCAGGGTTCTGGATGATCATCATGGTTTCATTATATCCCAATCGCATAAAAAGAATACTCGCGACTTGCAAACGCGAGAGCATCGGATTAAAATAAGAAAAGATTTTACAGGAGCGTACGGTATGCCAGCGCAAAACTGATTCCAACTTGATATGCGCGTTACCCTCCGGGCGAGAGCCCCGGTGTTTTTTGGGTAACCGCGATTTGGAATTAGTCGGTATACCCATTACGCAAGGCTATATACGCCCGCGGAAGGTTATCTTCTGCGGGCTTTTTTCATGCAAGATTTTTGCGTGTCTTATTTGCCAGCGGTCTGTTTCCATGCGCGGTTGCCGCAACCATGGAAAGGAACCTGTATGCAATCCTGTTCTTGCGAGCTTGTACTCGCTTCTCTTCCCCGCTTTCTCAAAACCTGCCCGCGCTGTCATTGCGCTACGTATGAAAACAGCGGCAGCTTTCGCGTCAACGCAAACGGCAAGCGCCTCGATATCTGGCTGATCTGTCGTTGCGAGCACTGCAAGACCATCTGGAATCTATCAATCTATGAGCGCGTTGACCGCACGGCGCTTGCCGCCGAAGATTTAAGCGGATATTTTGCCAATGATGTTTCTTTGATCATGCGGCATGTGTTTGATCCCGCGTTTCTGCAAAGAAACCGCGCGATGCTCGATCTCGACGGCCTGAACCTCTCGCTGAAGGGCGATCTTCCGCCGGAAGGAACCGCCGCAGAGATTCGAATCAAAAGCGACTATCCTCTGCAGATTCCGGTTGGACGGGCGATTGCGCTCGTGCTAAGTGTGTCGCTCTCCCGCGTCAGGCGCATGCAGGAAACGGGAGAAATACAGTTTGCAGGCGATCTGCGCAAGACAAAAACCGGCGTCGGCGTTTCGTTTGTTCTCTCAAAAGGCTGGTTTCGAACCACATAACATAAAGGACGAAACAGGGCGCCCGTTTGAGCGCCCTGCGTGTAGTCGCAATCTATTTTTTTTGTTTTTACACCCGTTCGAAAGCCTGCGCGAGATCGGCGATGATGTCGTCGATGTG
>CAYVAO010000515.1:0-1755 GCA_964448895.1 uncultured Christensenella sp. | reverse complement strand
AAGTTTGTTTCATAAAAACTTCTTACATGTCGCTAAAATACAAATATTGTCATTCTCATGAATTTGTTTTGTCAGGCGGTGCGCATAAAATCGAATCATCACAAGGCGGCTGAAATACAAAATGCCGTCTACGCACATCTGCAAATCAAATCATATCGAGGAGGAATTTCAAAATGGCTTTAAAGAAATGGATTGCCCTGATTGCCGCCATCATGATGGTTGCTGGATGCTTTGCCGCCTGCAGCAGCGCACCCGCCCAAGCAGCGGCGACCGCCGAACCGCAAGCGACGCAGGAAGCGGCTACGGCTGCACCCGAAGCGACCGCGGAACCGATTACGCTGGTCTTTTGGCATACCTATGGCGACGGCGAAGAGGAGCAGTTTAAAAACGTCGTTCTGCCGATGTGGAATGAACTGCATCCGGAGATCACCATCGAAGCGGTTCGCCAGGATGGCAGCCAGTATCACGAGATGATCGTCACTTCCTTTGGCACCGGCCAAAGCCCGGATGTCGCGCGTATTGACATCGTCAACACGGCTGCATACGCTTCTCAGGGCGGACTCGCTGCATTGAGTGATTATGAAGACTTTTCAGCGCTCAAGGACACGTTCCTGGAAGGACCTCTCTCAACGAACCTCTATCAGGGAAGCTATTACGGCCTGCCGCTGGACACCAACTGCAAAGCCGCTGTCATCAACACGGCGATTATGAAGGAACTCGGCATTGAAGGCGCACCCGCGACCATGGAAGAATTCATCGCGGCTGCCGAAACGCGCGGCACCTACTCGCTCAACGTCTCCGGCGTTGGCGACTGGGATCTGTATCCCTACTTCTGGCTCTTTGGCGGCACGTTGACGGACGAAGGCTTCACCAAGGCCAGCGGATATCTCGACAGCGCGGCGAGCGTTGCCGCGATTCAAACCCTGCTCGATCTGCACGCCAAGAAGGTCTTAACCATTCGTGACGTGGATGGATCGACTGACGCCTGGGACGGCATCAACAGCGAGTACGCGATGTTCTTCGAAGGCCCGTGGTTCTTCGGCTCCTACGAAGAGAAGCTCTCGCAGGGCATAATTGCTGCGACGATTCCGACCTATAACGGGCGCAGCGCATCCGTCGTCGGCGGTGAAAACATCGCGGTGTTTGCAACAAGCAAACATGTCGATGCTGCGTATGAGTTTGCGAAGTTCATGACCAGCGAACCCGTCCAGCTCGCCATGCTCGAAAAAGGCCAGCTGCCGGTGCTCAAGTCCCTGGTCAACAACGAAACCGTGCTGAGCAATCCTGTCTGGTCGGTCTATATGGCGCAGTTGGAGTCCGCTTCCGCGCGTATTCCTTCGCCCAACAACGAGCAGATCAAGCAGGTTTGGAGCGATGCGATGACGGAAATCTTCGTCAACGGCGCAGACGTTCAGACAACGATGACCGCAGCAGCGCAACAGATTGACGCGCTCCTGGGTTAATATTAAACGAAATGCTTGCTGTGCCGCGGGGCAAAGTAGCCTTGCGGCACAGCGCTATCGTAACACCATAACGCAACAGGCCGCAGAAAGGTCAAACACGTGCATTCGAAATCAGTTTCAAAACGAAAATGGAAAAAAGGCGTAAAGGGCTTGCTCACGGCTCTGCCGTTTATTTTGCCCGGGCTGATTCTCGTTGGGCTGTTTGTTCTGTCCCCGATGCTGTTCACCATCCGCATTTCTCTATCAAACTACAAAATCGTGCAGGGGCAGATTGATTTTGTAGGGCTAAAGA
>CAYVAO010000514.1:0-1768 GCA_964448895.1 uncultured Christensenella sp. | reverse complement strand
ACTCTTCCTTATGGCAGCGCACCATACTCCGTCCAAGCACGTTCTCGCGCCGGATATTGCGTAGCTGTTCCGCCGCATCGTTGACAAACACAATGCCGCCGTCCGCGTCCGCAAGGATGATTCCCTCCTGCATCTGCTCCAGCACAAGACGAAACAGCGCGCTCTTCCAGTCCTCTTCCATGCCGCTCACTCCTTACGGGTTGGCTGACAAACAGGGTTTTCGGAGAACAACGTACGCTATTTGTATCCCAAAACTGCCAAATACGCACAACAGTGCATATTCACTATAGATTACAGTGTGCAGAAAAGCAATAAATACAATGAAAATTTGCAGCCGCTTAACTTTTTTCAACTGAATTGTCCGCAATACAATTGAATCACGTTAATAGCGAATTTTGTTGTTTTCTCGGTTTTTCACGCGTTTTCTCCGCCCCGTACTCGTTTCGATTGCTCCCGTTTTCGCTGCATAAAGAAAGCGGGGCGGCAAACGCCGTCCCGCTTCGGATACGAATGAGAATAAGTCCGTTTTTTTTAAGAAAACGATTCCTAGAAGAAGAAAACGCCCACCGCGCCGGGGCCTACATGCGAAGCCGTGCAAGGTTCAAACGGCGCGATTTCGGCGGTCATTCCCGGATTTCGGTCGATGATCTCCGCCGCGAGCAGGTGCGCTTCCTCCTCCGCGCCGGTGTGCGTCACGCCAAAGCGGCTGTTCTCCGGGCGGTCTACGTGCAGCTCGCCAAAGATTTCAACGAGCGTGGCGAGCGCTTTTTTACGGCCGAAGAGCTTGCGGTCGAGGACGATTCTCCCCTCTTCGTCCCCGCGCAGGATCGGCTTGAGGTGCATGATGGAGCCCGCCATCGCCGCGCTGCTGCTGAGCCGGCCGCCGCGCTTGAGATAGTTCAGGTCGTCCACCATAAAGAACTGGTTGATCTCCGTCCGCCGCTGTTCGATATGCGCGGCAATCGCTTCCAGGCTCGCTCCCCCATCCCATAGGCGCACGGCTTCGCGCACCAGGAGGCCTTCGCCAATCGTTGCCGAGAGCGTATCGATCACGCGGACGGTCCGCTCGGGATACTTCTTTTTCAGGATTTCCGCCGCCGCCTGCCCGCCAGACCAGGTTCCGCTCAGTCCCGCGGACATTGCGAGATAGAGAACGTCCTTCCCCTCCCGCAAATACGGCTCGAACGCTTCGAGAAACGCCGCCGTGTTGATCATTGAGGTTCGCAATTCCAAATCCGTCTCCTCCCGCATACGGCGGAAGAAACCGTCGGAATCGAACGCTTTGCCCGGCTCGTAGCAGAGCATCTCCTGCTCGTTCATCGAGAGCGTCAGGGACACCACCTGAAGGTTCAGTTCTTTTACCTGCTCTTCAAACAGATTTGCCGACGAATCGGTAAAAATCTGCATGGACATCGTTTGCTTCACCTCTTTTCCTAGTTTGTTTTACCATATTAACCGTTTTTCTTCACGGTGTAAAGAGATTTTTAAAAATACTTGTGCTGGCGTTTTTACGCATAATCCGTTATAATAAACAAAAACAACCCGAGGAGGCGGTTCGGATTGCAGTACGATAAGCGGCAAATCGCGGAAAAACTCGTCCGCTGGGAAGCGTTCATGAACGACTTCCGCCTGCCCGCGTGGGAGGAACTCCCCAAGATCGAGCTGTATATGGATCATGTGATCGGGCTAGTCACGCAGTATGTGGGCTTTTTCGTATACGACCCCGGCGAGGAAAAACTTCTTACGCCCTCCATGGTCAACAACTATG
>CAYVAO010000513.1:0-1770 GCA_964448895.1 uncultured Christensenella sp. | reverse complement strand
GGTCAATTCTCCGCAAATATAAAGTTTGCACTCGATCGCTGGCTGCCCAATATGCTTCCGTTCTTCATCACAAGGGAGGATGGCTCCACGATGCACTCACCACGCTATCGTGACTATCCGGCGCAAATCTTCATCGGTTACGGTGATTCTATGTCGCCGGACGAGGCGCAGCTTTTTACGGATATCAACCTGAAACATCGCAATAACGTTATCGTCATCGTCGATCAAGGAGAAAACGCTAATATGATCGCCGCGTTGGATGCGGTAACGCTTAAACGCGTTGGAGGTGGCTTATGAACGAGACGAATAAGCGTGTCATTCTTTTGAGCGCAAGCCCCAAAGTCGATCAAACCTGGGCGGTTTCCGAGTTGCTTTCCAAACGCGGCGAAACGCAGTTTATCAGCAAACAGATTGACGCCTCATTGATTAATGTCAGACGCGCAATCACGCATCACGAAACAGAATCCGCGTATGAGCTTATGCAGAATGCGGACGCAATCGTGATGGTCTTCCCGCTCTACTTCTTCTGCCTGCCGGGCATGCTGACGAGATTTTTGCAGGATTTTGCTGCGAAAAAACCGAAATCTAAACAAGATTGCGCGGTGTTCGCGCTCGTCAATTGCGGTTTTCCCGAGCCGGAAATCAATCTGGAAGCGTTGCGCGTAGTCGAACAGTTTGCTCTGCAAACCGGACGCAGCTTTGGCGGCGGGGTCATGATTGGCTGCGGCGGAATGCTCATCGGCACGCAAGAAGCCCCGTTTATGCGACCCGTTATGAACGAAATCGACAGCTTGTTTACGAGAGTGCAGCATTATCTGGAAGATTCAAGTACACTCGAAAGCCGTGTCATTGCAACCGCACCCAAGTTTCCGCGAAAACTCTATTTTCTCGCCGGCAACGCAGGGTGGAAATCCACGGCAAGAAAGACCCATTTGACACCAAAGGAACTCTATCGTACGCCTTACCTGTCGAATTAAACGAAAACGAACCGCCGAAAGCTTCGGCGGTTCGTCCGGTTTTGGGTTGAATGTGATACTCTTACAGATCCAGTTTCTTTTCTTTCGCAAAGAAAACGCCGATTGCCATGATGGCGGCAAACAGGACGAGATACCAGGCGACCTTCATTCCGTGCGATACGATTGCCGCATACACCATAAACAGGCAACCCAGTACGCCAAGCGTCGGCATCACGAAGCGCTTGACCGTACCGAGATCTTTTTGCTTGACCATAAACGCGATAAACATCGGTACATACATCGCATAGACCGTGATGATCGGCAGCTCCGAAGAGTCAAACGACAGCACGCCAAACCACGGCACTTCGACAAGGTTTGCGCCATAGAAATAGGCAAGCCAGAGCGCGCTGAGCAGCAGGCCGAGCGCTGCGGAGTTGGTCGCCATGTTGGTCTTGGGACTGATCTCCTGATAGACGTCCGGCTTTGGGCCGACTTTGCGGGCCGCAAGCGAGTAAAAACCGCGCGTGCATCCCATCATGAGGCCGTTGAGCGTGCCAAGGCAGGAGATGATGACGAACACGAACAGCAATGTTCCGCCGACGCTGGAGAACAACGTAGAGAACGCGATCTTTGCGCCTTCCTGACCGTTTTCCATGAGCGTTGCGTTTGAAACCACACCCGCAAGGCCGACATAGTAAAGAATGTAGACCACGATAACGATCGCAGCGCCGGCAACCAGCGCGATGGGCAGGTTTTTCTTGGAGTCGCGCAGTTCCGCATTGATGCTGGTTGCGATGCCCCAGCCTTCATAGGC
>CAYVAO010000512.1:0-1786 GCA_964448895.1 uncultured Christensenella sp. | reverse complement strand
GCCGCGTGTGTCGGCTCGTCCGTAATCTTCGCCAGCGTAGGCGCGGTGCTCAGCGCGTTGTTCACAAGCGTTGCATTGCCCGCGTTGTCCGTTGCGCAAATCGTATAGTCGCCGCCCTTGCTCACGGTGAACGTTCCGTTTGTAATATCCGTTCCGCCCGTCAGAAAATAGTCTGCGGTAACGGTTCCCTCGGCATAGCGAACGGTTTTCAACCCGCTCAGTCCGCCGTCTTCCACCGTAAAATTCACGCGGCAGCTTCCGCTGGAAATGGTTGTGGTCGGCGCGCTGATGGTAGGGGCAATCTTGTCAATCCTTGCCGTCGCTTCCAAGGCGCTGGATCGATTTCCCGCTGCGTCCTCAACGGCAACGCGAATCGTCGTAACCCCATTATCTCCAATCGCGAATCCGCTGGGCAGGTCCGTCCAGCCGCTGGCGCCGGTTTGATACACATAGCGCTCCGGCGAACCCGTGGACGCGCCAAGCTCATCCAAAATAACAGAAACGTCCGCATTCGACCAATCCGTTGTGCTAAGGCTCAACGAAGCGGGCGCGGCGGGCGTTGTCGTGTCGATATTCGCAATGGTAACCGTTTGAACTTCGGACTTCTTGCCAGCGTTGTCCAAACTATAGGCGGTAATGGTAGTGTTGTTGTTGGAAACAATCGTGGTATAGGGGGAAGTTGTGGAGACAAGATCCCCGTTAACATAAATCGCGGCCACTCCGCTGTCGCTGTCTGCTGCGTTTAACTGAACGGTAACAGGCTGACTGGTCCAGTCGGAGTTATAGTCGATAGAGCAGCTTGGCGCACTCGAATCGTGAATCACGAGGCTGGTGTTGGTGAATACAACAGTGTTGTTGCCGGAGACGCTTGTCGCATATAGGTAGATGTAAATCTCGCGTGTGCCCGCAGGGATCGAGTCGCCCGCGCGCAGAGTTTCGCTTCCCGCCGTTGCGGAATCCGATTTGGCAAGTAAAACATAGCCAAGAGAATCGCCGGATTCATTGCAGAACACAATCTTTGCGGTAGCCACATCGACTTCCGTATTTCCCTCGCCCTCGGAAGAGGTAGTTGCGACGGTAGAAAAGTCAATTTCAAGGCCGCCCAGATCAACCGCGGTCGAAATATCGTGATCGGTTTCATTGAGCGCGATAAAACCGATTGCCTCGCCGGAAGCGTTAGTACCATACGATACCGTTGTTCCGCTTATTTCCGCATTGCTCGATCCATAGGAGAACGTGCTGTTGGTTACGTTCTCCTGGTCATAGCCGCGAAAATAAAAGGCAGTTGCAGCCAGCGCGGAAGTTGGAAACGTCAGCGTTTGAAGGATGAGCATCACACATAGCAAAATCCTGAGTGCTCGTTTGACAAACAGCTTAAGTCTTCCTGTTTCGACTGCTTGCATGTATTGCTTCCTCCATTGATGATGCAGTATGGTATTCGATATTGTTGAATCGTGGCGTGAATGCGAGGAATTTGCTTATTGTGCCAACTCAACCATTGTAAGGATTTGAATCTTGTGGAAAATGATGTATAACGTCTGCAACCAGCGTAGATAAGTGCCAATTTCATTAGAATAGCAGCCATAATCTTCGTGAATATACATTGCGCGCATCCTGCCGCTGGCGTCAAAAAATTAGAGCCGGAGTGCTCTTATTTGCATATCGGTGTTACATATACGTTGCGTGCTATTTTCTTTTTTTCAGTATACAATCTTTTAATAATAAATGTAAAGAAAAATTCGTGAACTTTTGCCAATAATTAGGCAAAAAAACGCCTATATGCTTT
>CAYVAO010000511.1:0-1792 GCA_964448895.1 uncultured Christensenella sp. | reverse complement strand
TGGGTGCGATCATCGCGGTGCTGTTTGTGGCGTTTATCGCAATACCGAAGCCGGAAAAATCGGAACTGGTGGGGCAAGAGAGCTTCTTTTCCGATTTGAAGAACGGTTGGATGGCGATTCGGGACGATAAGGGCCTGTTTCAAATGCTCTGGATCGGCACGTTGTATATGCTGGTATTCATGCCCATCAATGCGCTCTTTCCGCTGATGAGCATGGGCTATTTCGGCGGAACGACCACGCACGCCGCCATCGCGGAGACTGCGTTTTCCGCAGGTATGCTCGCAGGCGGTCTCGTGCTCGGCGCGTGGGGCGGCTTCAAGCGGCGGATTCTTACGCTGGGGCTGTCGGTGATCCTCATGGGCGCTGGGTTCGCGGCTTCCGGTCTGCTACCCACGTGGGGCTTTGTCGGCTTTGCCGTGCTCTGCGTGGTAATGGGCTTTGCCGCTCCGTTTCACGGCGTGCAAACCGCGATCTTTCAAGAGCGCATCGCGCCGGAGTGCCTGGGCCGAGTGTTTTCTCTCAGCATGAGCATGATGTCGCTTGCAATGCCGGTTGGGCTAATGCTCGCGGGTGCGTTTGCCGAGGTGATCGGCGTGCACAACTGGTTCCTCATCTCTGGTCTGCTGGTGATCGCCATCGCGCTGTTGATGCTGTCTATGCCCGCCATCCGCTCGCTGGACGACAAGCCCGCGCCGGAGACCGCCGTGGAAGCAGCCTCCGAGTTGGTGGAGTAAGGCGAGATTACGCCGGAGTACACGAAACAAAAATCCCCGTGCTGTCGTCTTGATACCAGCGCGGGGATTTTTTGCGGTTGTAAGTTTTTTTGCTCTCGACCTTGCGGGTGATCGGGTTGACTCCGTCCCAGCTTGCTCGCCTGGTTGCGTCCAGCGCGCGCTTTTCGCGCTTGCTCATCTTCTCTCGCGGGAGAAATTGTTTCATGTGGATTCACTTCCTTTCGGCGAGTGGCTCGCCGCGCATTATTTTACGTGATTTGCTTAAAAAACGCAAACGCTTTTTACTTCTTGTCTACGTGTCGTTGACAGACGGGGAAAACAAGATACTTTCTCGACTACTACAGTTGTTTTTCGTGACGATTGCAGTATAATACAGCTGTTTGGAACTCTGGAACAGGTTTTGGAGGATGATATGAAAGATAAAACGCGTTTGCTCATCACCGGAGTGATTCTGCTTCTAGCCGTAGCGCTGTTTGTACTCGGCTTGATCATTTTGCCGGATACGATCGTTATGCAGGTACAGGCGGACGGTTCCGTCGGCAACACGATGCCTAAGCTGATTGGGTTACTCATTCCATTCATATTGTGCGTGGTGTTCGGCGTGTTTTATTATCAGGGCGGAAAGGGAAAGAACCTGCTTGTCGCGATCATCGGTTTGGTCGCGTTCGGCTTAACGTTTTTCTTTAACCGATAATCGAATCAACGGGTGCGAAAAAGCCCGGCCTCGTCAGAGGTCGGGCTTTTGTGTAGCTTGCGTTTCGAGATTACTTACCGAAGGTGCCATCCTGCAGCTGCTTGATGTAGTCGGCAACCTTGGCCTGAGTGGCGGCATCCATGAGGGTGTCGTTGAATTTGCCGAGGTAGACCGCGCCGTTTTCGAGGGAACCGAAGACCACTTCGTTGCCGAAGGTGCCCTGTTCGACCTTTTCGAGGCAGATGGCGATCATGGCGGCGTTGTCGGTGACGACGCTGCTGATCACGCAGGGATTCTGGCCGAGCAGGTCGGCGGGCTGACCGATGTCAAAGATCTTGACGGTGTCGCCGTTCGCCTGGTCGAT
>CAYVAO010000510.1:0-1812 GCA_964448895.1 uncultured Christensenella sp. | reverse complement strand
CGCTTTTCAATAGACGATTATAGAGCTCTTCAAACGTCATACGATTACCTCTTATATTGCTATAAACAATTCCTAATCTCTTCAAATTGAAACGAATACATGATCTATCGCTATCTTATCATGGGGAGAGCAATGCTTCAAGAAGACTAATTTCATCATGAACGTTGATTGAATTCGATGGGAAATCATCAAAAAGAATCTTGACAGCGTGTATAATCGCGTTTATACTGTATATGCTGTATATGTACAGTAAACGAGGAGCGTGATCGATTGAATATTATTATCAGCAATGCGAGCAATCTGCCGATCTATGAGCAGATCTATACGCAGATTAAAAGCGCGGTACTCATCGGAGAACTTGCGGAAGGAGATCTGCTGCCATCGATTCGGCAACTGGCGAAGGACCTTCGCATCAGCGTGATCACGACCAAGCGCGCGTATGACGAACTGGAACGCGATGGGTTTGTCTATACGGTAGCCGGAAAGGGCTCCTATATTGCAGCAAAAAATACGGGGATCATTCGCGAAGGACAACTCAAAGAGATTGAGGAACACATGCGCGAGATCATTCGGCTTGCTCCGGCTTGCGCTCTGACGCCGGAAGAACTAATCGAACAATTTCGCGTGATCATAGAGGAGGAAAACGAAAAGTGAATGCGATCGAAATCAAGGATGCCACAAAACAATACAAAGAGTTTTTACTGGATCATGTTAGCTTTGCGCTGCCGCAGGGCGCAATCCTCGGTTTGGTAGGCGAAAACGGCGCAGGCAAGAGCACAACCATCAAACTCATCATGAACGCAATTGAAAGAGACGGGGGAACAATTCGTGTTCTCGGCGAGGATAATACATCGAGTGCGTTTCAATCCGTTAAAGAAGACATCGGCGTTGTGCTGGATGAGGCATATTTTCCGGAAGTGTTGACCGCAAAGCAGGTTGGCGTCGTGATGAAGAACACCTACAAGCGCTGGGACGGCGAAACATACAAGCGGTATCTGCAATTGTTGGATCTACCGATGAATCTGATTTTCCGTGATTTTTCGCGCGGAATGAAGATGAAGCTTGCCATCGCGGTTGCACTGTCGCATCAGCCCAAACTTCTTATTCTGGATGAAGCAACCAGCGGCCTCGACCCGATGGTGCGGGACGAGATACTCACGCTGTTTAACGACTTTACACGCGATGAGGAGCATTCCATTCTGCTCTCTTCTCACATCGTGAGCGATTTGGAAAAGGTTTGCGACTATATCGCGTTTCTGCACAAAGGGAAACTGGTGCTGTGCGAAGAGAAAGACCGCTTGCTGGAAGAGTATGCGATTGTGAAGACGACGCAATCCGCGCTGGATCAACTGCCGCAGGGGGCGATGATCAGCAGCAAGGCGAGCCCTTACGGAACGGAAGCACTCGTTCGAAAAGCACTGCTGCCGCGCGGCATGCAGACGGAGTTTACAACACTGGAGAACATCATTCTATTTCTTGCAAAGAGAGGTGAGCGCGCATGAAAGGCCTGCTCCTCAAAGATTATTTCACATTGCTCAAGCAACTGCGGTTTTACTTGATTTTTTTGCTGATCTTTACGATCATACCCAATATGAATCTGTCTTCTATCGCGATCGTTTATGCGGCGATGCTGCCAATCACAGTGATTGCATATGACGAGCGGAGCAAGTGGGATCAGCTTGCCGCGATGATGCCATATTCCAAAAGGGAACTGGTGTTTAGCAAGTATTTACTTGGCTATATCGGAGTTGCGCTTTTCAGCATTATTACACTTGTATTGCAGGTGGCAGTCGGTCTGATCGGAAAAAACGG
>CAYVAO010000509.1:779-1823 GCA_964448895.1 uncultured Christensenella sp. | reverse complement strand
ACAAGATCGTTCTAGTGGTTTGCGGCGCTCTGCGCAAAGAACGCTGACCGCTTACCCCACCCGCGTGATCTCGATAAAGTTAAGCGAAACCTCTTCGTCCGACCGATTCTCGATTGGGATTTCGAAGGTAAACGTGTTTTCCTCTACGGTGACGATAAACGAAATCTGGTTATCCTGCATGTCGAGTGTTGAGATTTTATGTGGCAACTGACCAGCAAGCGAATAGGAGGTTACCGCGCACTTTGTCAGATTGCATCCGTTTATGACTACTTGATACGTTCCCTTCGAAAGCATCCAAAATGGGCCATAGGATATTCCGTGACCGTATAAGTATCGGCCATCCTCCCGATCTTCGCCATCGAATAAGTACCCGTCTCCAAAGGTGTAGCGGTTTACCAGAAACGCATCGCGATTGGTAATTTCATACCTCGGAACCGGCTCTACCGATCCAACAATCAAGCCGTCCACCTGATAGTAATTCAGATCAATCGCTGCGGTTTCAAATTTGTTTGCGGGGTTGATGATATAGAGGCTGGATGCGTCGGGGCTTTCAATTAACACGTTTCGGTTTTCGGAAAAAACGGTCTCGTTATCACGCGCAAAATAGAAATCATTCAACGTAAGATGGTTATCCATCGCCCAATTGGCGATCGACCATCTCATCTCCTCGGAGAACTGCGCAAATCGTTGCACTAACACGACATGGCAGATGTTTTTCTGCTGTGCTACATCGTTCCAAAACGCAACATCGGACAGCTCGGACTGAAAAACAACTTTCTGGTTAAATTCTTTGTGTCGCTCAAAGAGCGGCTGTTGAATATCGAAAACTTGCAGGCAGAGCACGAGCGCCGCGACGAAGACCGCACTCCGCCGGTTGATGAAACGATAGGAGAGACCCACCGAGCCCAGCATGATCAGATAGACCATGATCCAACCGATGCGGCCCGAAGCACGAAAAATACCCCAGAGGTTCTCGATGGTTCGCGGCAGAGGAACCTCCAGTAAAACATTGTTGTTCAGGGTGTTGATTGGGCTGAGTGCGGC
>CAYVAO010000509.1:0-751 GCA_964448895.1 uncultured Christensenella sp. | reverse complement strand
TGCGTGAAAAAACGATTGCGACGAATGTGAGCGCAGCTAGGGTTAGAATACCTGCACCCAGATAAGCAAAGCCTTCATACTGGCCATCTCCATATGTTGATAAATCCGGCAGCAAGCGGGACCAGCCTTGCGGATTGAAGAATGCGTTGAGATTGAATGAGAACATACCCAACCCGCCGCCTGCCGTGCCCATACCGGAGGAGAGCCCACCCAGCAACGCAACCACAAGGAGTGCTGAAACCGAGTAAACAATTAGTAACATAAGCGATTTCAAAATGCGTTTGGTACGGATGACATCTTCCAGGCAGAAACCCGCCAGAATAATGCCGCACATCAGTACGAAATAGATATGGATCGCGCTGCTGAGAGCGCCGAGAACTGCCCATCGGGCGGCGATGCGGTTCGTAGGTTTCTCTCTGCCTGCGAAAAATGTGTCTAGCGCGAATAACAAAATCCACTGACCGGCTAAGGCGGTATGCGCATACATGCGCCAAATCATGACGGGAGCAAGAACGAACAACATGCTGGTGAGTATGACGTACAGCCGGTTGGGAACGAACCGCTGAATCAAGCGCGCCGCAAAAACACCCTGCAACACAAAACACAGGATGCCCCTGAGTCCGAAATACTGAAATTCCGTCGGTAGAACAGCGCGAAAAAGCTTAAAGAACACGGCAAAGACTGGAATGGAGTCTGTGATTAGTATGGAGGAATGCCCGGGATAGGAGAGGGGCTCTGTCAAGCCAAGTGG
>CAYVAO010000508.1:0-1824 GCA_964448895.1 uncultured Christensenella sp. | reverse complement strand
CGGAATTGACGCGACGGGAATGCCGATCGATACCGTTACCAGCGTTGCCTCGACCGGAACATGGTATGTTTCGTCCATCCTTCGCAATGCGCCCGCAGACACCATGATCTATTATGTCTGGTATGATACCAACGGCAACAAAATCGACCAGGTTGAGTTTGATCCACAAGGCGCGACGGATGTTTATATCTTTGGTTCATTTGAACTAACCAGCGTAGCGCCGGAGGGACAATATCGCGTGGAAGTGTATATCGACGATGCATCGAGTCCTGCTGCCTCGGTTGACTTCAACGTGAGCAATATCGTTTCAAACAATGATGCGCCTGAGGTGACGATGGCGATTTACAAACAGTCGGAAGGCGGATTTTCCGTCCGATATCCCGAAACCTGGGTGATGCAGGAATACCCTGATAGCATGCTAGCTTGGTTTTATCCAGAGGAATATGCAATTGACGGAGAACCCGATCTCAACAACGTGATTGTGGTCGCCGTGAAGGGCAGTGCAGCGGGATATACGACAGAAACCGCATTGCAATCCTGGATTGATGAAACCGTAGCGGAAAATCACGAGAACTACACGTATGTCGATCAATCGATAGACAATGTCAACGGCCGTGATATCGCAAGTTATGCGTATCAATCGACGAAGGACGGTTATGATCTGACGACGATCGACTTTATTATCCTCGACGGTGACAACCTCTATGCGATCACGTTTACCGCGACGAGTGACGATTTTGCAACTATTTATCCTTACGTAGAACAGATTGTACTTTCGTTCCAAATCTTGTAACAGTTAGGCAAGTAAAAGCGCCGCGTGCTGCCGAATATCGGCATTGACAGCGGCGTTTTTTTATTTTCTAAACTCAATTTAAAGTTTCTGACGCGTTGGACAGCAATCATAAGATATGGTATGATCCTGAGAGCATAAGAAGAAAAGAGATTTCAGGATGAAGCCGTACGAAAAGAGTCAACAGGCAAAAGAGAACTTTGCACAAGGGTATAACTGCGCGCAGGCTGTGTTGCTTGCGTTCTGTGAAGAGACCGGGCTTACCCGCGAACAAGCGGCCAAACTTGCCTCCACCTTTGGCGGCGGCATGGGTCGTATGCGGGAAGTTTGCGGCGCGGTGAGCGCCATGTTTATGGTAGAAGGTCTGCTGGAAGGCTACAGCGACCCGACAGCGAAAGAAGAGAAGAGCGAGCTCTATGCACGTGTGCGAACGCTTGCGGATCGCTTTCGCGAAAAGAATCATTCCATTATTTGCAGAGAGCTGCTAATCGATACGGAAACCACGCCTGGCGGCGAGCCGGAAGCGCGCACGAAGGAATACTACGAGCGTCGTCCTTGCGGATGCTATGTAGAAGACGCCGCGTATTTAATCGCGGAAGCACTGAGCGAATCCGCAAATTGACGAAACGGACCGAGGGGAGGGACGCGTCATGCCAATCTTTGCGCAGGGCGTAACGAAAGACAAGCTTACCATACTCTATTATCTGCGCGCGTCCAAGGTAGACATCACACGCGAGCAACTGCATCGCGTGATGGTAGATAACGATACGATGAGCTTTTTCGACTTTCAAGCCTGCATGCATGAACTGGAAGAGGATGCGTTTATCGCGGCGCTGCCAAAATCGTTTGGGCAAGTCTATCGCCTCTCGGTGCGCGGCGCGGATGTGCTGGAGCAGTTTGTGGAGAGCCTGCCGGTTTCTCTTCGCGAGCGGTTGGAGCGGTATGCGCGGGAACACAGGGAAGAGATGCTGCTTCAAACGCAGATTGTATCGGAGATGGATGAACTGTCTTCCGGCGGATTTCGTGTGCACCTG
>CAYVAO010000507.1:0-1825 GCA_964448895.1 uncultured Christensenella sp. | reverse complement strand
GCGCGGTGGACATGGACTGCAAGGTGCTGATTCTCGACGAGCCGACGTCTTCGCTCGACGAGCGCGAGGTGGAAAAGCTCTTTTCGCTGATGCGCGAGCTAAAGTCCCGCGGCGTCGGCATCATATTCATCACACACTTTTTAGAGCAGGTCTACGAGGTTTGCGACCGGATTACCGTATTGCGAAACGGCGAATTGGTCGGCGCATACGACGTAAAAGACCTGCCGCGCGTTCAGCTGATCTCCAAGATGATGGGCAAAGAGCTGGACGATATCTCCCACATGCACAACACAGGAACTCGCGTTGAGCGCGCCGGCAGCGTACCCGTCTTCGAGGCGATCGGGCTTTCCAGCGCGGCGGGAACAAAGCCGTTTGATTTTAAAATCGAAAAGGGAGAAGTCAACGGGTTTACGGGCCTTCTTGGATCAGGCAGAAGCGAAAGCGTACGCGCCATTTTCGGTGCGGATAAAGTCACCGGTGGCAAAGTGCTGGTCAATGGCAAACCCGCAAAGATAGCCAAACCGAAGGACGCCATGAAACTCGGCATCGGATACTTGCCGGAGGATCGCAAACAGGACGGCATCGTAGACGAACTCTCCGTTCGCGAAAACATCATTCTCGCGCTGCAGGTCATGCGCGGCTTCTTCCGCCCGTTTTCCAGAGCGGAAGCGGAAAAGTTTGCGGACGAATACATCAAACTGCTTGGCATCAAGACGGCGTCGACCGATACGCCGATCAAGTCTCTCTCCGGCGGAAACCAGCAAAAGGCGATTCTAGCCCGATGGCTGCTCACCAAGCCGCAATATCTCATCCTGGACGAACCCACGCGCGGCATCGACGTCGGCACCAAGGTCGAAATTCAAAAACTGGTGCTCAAGCTTGCCGAAGAGGGCGTCAGCGTAACGTTTATTTCGTCCGAAATCGAAGAAATGCTGCGCACCTGTTCGCGCCTCATCGTGATGCGGGATCGCGAAATCGTTGGCGAACTCACGCAAAACGATATGACCCAGGCAAAGATCATGCGCACCATTGCGGGAGAGGCGGCACAAAATGGGTAAATGGTTTCGAAAATTCTTAAGATCGCAGCTGGTTATACCGATTTTTGCGTTGTTGCTGCTTGTCGTATTTAATTTTATACGTGACCCCGGATTCTTTATACCGGGTATTACAACAAATAACGACGGATATCGAGTTCTCTCCGGCAATATTATCAGCATTCTCAACAGCGCATCCGAGCTTGCGATCATCTCCATCGGTATGACGCTGGTAACGGCGAGCTCAAAGGGGCAGGATATCAGCGTTGGCGCGGTTGCGGCCATCGCGGGCAGCGTGTTTGTACGCGTATTGAAAGAGAACACGATCAACTGGCCGATCATTCTGCTGGGATTCATCTGCGCCTGCCTCGTTGCCGTGCTCTGCGGCGCGTTTAACGGCACGCTTGTCTCCGTGTTTAAAATTCAACCGATGATCGCGACGCTGATCCTGCTGACCGCAGGCCGGCCGATCGCATACTGGATCAACGGCGGCGCAACACCGACGGTCGAAAGCCCACTCTTAGGCTATATTGGAAGCTTCATACCGGGGGTTCCGATTCCGACGCCGATCCTGATTGTCATCGTGTTCGCGATTCTCGTGTCTATTTTGTTGAGACTGACAAATCTTGGTCTGTATACCCAGGCGGTCGGCATCAATGAGAAATCCGCGAGGCTGAACGGTATCAATGCCATCGGCATGAAGATGCTCTCGTTCATGTTGGTGGGGGTTTGCGTTTCTATCGCGGGTTGCTTCGGCGTTAGCCGCATGGGGCTCGTCAACCACGAAACGC
>CAYVAO010000506.1:0-1826 GCA_964448895.1 uncultured Christensenella sp. | reverse complement strand
CTACCTTCCGCTGCCTTGACCTCGAAGGCGAAGAATCGGCCGTCCAGGCAGCAGATCACGTCAGGAATTCCCGCTGATCCATACATGCCGCCATGCTCTTTCCAGGCAAAGCAGCGCGGAATTCTCTTTAGTAGCCGCATGATCGCAGCAACGATGTCTTTCTCCAACATGTTGTAAACTCTCCTAGATAAAAAATATGAGCTGAATTTTGAAAATCCCAGGTGTAATGCGGTATTTTTCTCTTGTCGCAGCTTGTCGCAGGTTTTTGGGGTATTCTCTATAAAAAGAGCTTTCTTTACGTATAACCTGTTTTTCCTGCGACAAGCTGCGACAGAGGTTCAATCAAACGGTATTTTACCCTTGTATTCGGTGAACCCACCGGTATCAAACCTTAACTTGAACCCGATCAACATCGTTGTTTCACTGCCTCCGGCATAAGGACGTTTCCGCTCCACTCGCCCATACATCGCCAGAATTTGCTTGAAATTACGAGTATTCTCCGCAAAGCAGCCATTCGCGTCGCACCACTTTTTGTAACGGTCATATACCGCGGAGGTCCGTTCCTCGGCATTTGCGACGGGTTCCATCTCATCTTCGATAAACAACCCGACCTTATCGCTCTCATGCCGGTACCGTTCCGTTGCGAAGTGCACCGATTCCGGCATAGTCAGTCCTTCCAGATGCAATTCCTTGTACCCTTCCAGCAGCCAGTTCAGAATCGCGCTCTGATTCTTCTCCGAAACGAACGTCTTCTTCAACGACTTGTCCTGTTGATCCTCCTCGAAATGACGCTCAAACGGTATGATCATGATCCTGCCGCTGGAAAACAGCGTCATGTCCGTAATAACCGGCAGATAATTCGTGTTCATGTAGATTTTGAACTGCGGCTGAAAATCGAAGCTGTTCTCGTGCAGAAACCGCGCGTTGAGCGTATCGTTGCCCGTCATGCTTTTCACCTGCGCGGCGTTCAGCAATAGCCCCCTGCTCGGCTCCGAGATGTTTGCAAATCGAATCCCAGCCAACCGCGCGATATCCTCCGTCGGATTCTGGCTGCTGGCGTTCTGTTTCATACTGATCGTCTCGGGTCGGACCGTGCTTCCGTATTCACCCATGACCTTAAGCACGCTTTCCATGAGCGTGCCCTTTCCGTTTCGGGTCGTTGCACCATACAGAATGAATAGGCATTCAAATCGCGTATCGCCGCTGAGTGCGTACCCCAGCGAGCGCTGTAAAAACCGCGCCCTGTCCTGATCTCCGCTCATGATTTCATCCACAAACCGATCAAACCGATCGCAGCGCGCATCCGGGTCGTATATGACATCTGAAATCTTTGTAATCTTGTCCTCCGGCGCATGGGGCAGGAATGTCATATCTTTCAGGTGGATCGTCCCGTTTTGACAGTTGAACAAGAACGGATCCGTATCGAACGCATCCATTGGAATGGGATACACGCCCTGCGCATCCTTCAGTATCGTTTCCCGTGTCCTGCGCGCCTGCCATTTTTTACATCGGTCGATGTAGTCTTTGCGCAGCTGCTCGTCGGAGATGTTGAACGCATATACCATGAGCGCGTTCGCGAGCTTTTTGCACAGCTCCATCGCTTTCAGACCGCCGATATCCGGTTCCCAGCGTTTTCCCCGAAAGATATACCAGAGCTTCCGCTCCGGCACATACCGTGCAACCCCGCTGTAGTAATCCGAATAGAGCCGGCTGTTACCAATATCCGTACTGAGATAGCGCGGGTTTAACTCTGGCTGTAGCGCACGCAGCGCTTCGGTGTCCGGTATTTCATTTCTAGCCATTTGCCGCATATCGCGTGGCAGCTT
>CAYVAO010000505.1:0-1837 GCA_964448895.1 uncultured Christensenella sp. | reverse complement strand
CCCGCAGGCGCTCTCCGTGTTCTTCCAGCAGTTTGCCGGTGCGAAATGGCACCTGATGGCTGCCACCGCGGTGATTGCGATCATCCCCGTCGTGATCGTGTTTCTGGTGTTCCAGAAGCAGTTTATCAAGGGATTGTCCGATGGTGCGCTGAAGGGCTGACAAATTGGAGCAAAGAGGTTATCAAATGGAACTCTATCCGGAAAAAGGGCGGTATCTGCCCGGAGAAGATATTTCACTCTCAATTCAATACGACGGGGCTGCGGAACGCTTCCGCATCTCCGTTTTTCGATTGGATCAAAGCATACTCGCGTTTGAGGTTGAAAGAACCGGCCCGCGCACAACGTTCACGCTCCCTGCGCAGAGAGATGACTTCTGCGGGCTGGGTGTGCTCTGCGAAGCGGGCGACGGGGAATCCGCCTCTTGCGCTGTGGATATTCAAGGCGAAATCCGCGCGTTTCGTTACGGCTTCTTGTCGGATTTTTCTCGCGCCGAAACGAACGAGGCGGACGTTCTCGCCATGGCGAAGCACCACGTCAACACCGTGCAATTTTACGATTGGTCCTACCGGCATGACACGCTGGTGGCGGATTTTGACGACTATACCGACATGATGGGCAAGCCGAATTCGTTCGCAGTCATTCGCAAAAAGATCGCAGCCTGTCATCAGCGCGGCATGTGCGCGGTTGGCTACGGCGCGGTCTATGCTGCAAGCGAACCGTTTGCCGCGCGGCATCCGGACTGGCGGCTGTATGCGCGCGCGGGCGAACCGATCCGCTTTATCGACGTGTTTGCGATCATGAATTTAGAAAGCGGCTGGCGGGAACACATCGTTTCGCAATATTGCGCCGCAGTTCAGGCGGGCTTTGACGGCATTCACTTGGACACTTACGGCTTTCCCAAGACCGCGCTGGATGCGGAGGGGAGCACCGTATATCTGGAGAACGACTTTGAACCTTTGATCGAGCAGACGAGAGCTGCGCTGCCGGAGGCGACGCTGGTATTCAACAACGTCGGCGGCTGGCCGGTCGAGCGGACGATGCATGCGCCGATCGACGCGGTCTATATCGAAGTTTGGCCGCCGTATGAGCGCTATGAGCACCTTCGACAGCTCATCACAACCGCAAAGCGCGCGAAAAAGCCCGTGGTACTCGCGGCCTATCCCGCGCCATTTCGGCTCGACACACCGGAGCGCGCGCTGAATGCGCAGCTTGTGCTGATGAGCGCGATAGCGGCGCACGGCGCAACGCAGCTCTGGTTTGGCGAGGAGAACGCGGCGCTGACGCAGGGTTACTATGCGGACTATACGCGACTCACGGCGGAGCAGGAGCGGACGCTCCGCGCATATGACGATTTTCTCGTGCGCTATGAAGAACTGCTGTTTGACGATTCGCTGGCGGATGTCAGCATGACGCACTGTGGCTGGGACAACGAGGAGTACATGTGTGATTTGCCATATTCCGTGACCGGTGAAGGCGGCAAACTCTGGTTGATCCTCCGCGAACACGCCAACCGCAAGCTGATTACGCTCATCAACCTCGCGGGCGATGCGTCTTCTGCCTGGAACGAGGGAAGAAACGCGCCGGAGTCGATCGAGGATATCACGCTGCGCGTGCAGGCGTTTTCTCCGGTCGTCCGCGCGTGGACAGCGTCGCCGGATCAGAATTTCGGCGCGGCGGAGCCGGTCACGATTGTACGGGAACAAGGCGCGCGCGGCGACGTTTTGACCATTCAACTGCCGCCACTCAAGCGTTTTGCAATCCTTTATCTGGAGACGGAGAAGTAAATGAAACAAGCCTGGTGGAAAGAGCGGGTATTTTACCAGATTTACCCGCGCAG
>CAYVAO010000504.1:0-1844 GCA_964448895.1 uncultured Christensenella sp. | reverse complement strand
CCGAAGCCGCCATCAAGGGCAAGATCGATCCGCTCGTCGGCCTCAAGGAAAACGTCATCATCGGCAAACTGATTCCGGCCGGCATCGGCCTTCGCCGCTATCGCAACGTCGTTGTGACGGAGAATAAGTAACAAGCACCGGCATAAACCGGGTGATTCATTCCAACATGACCGCCGCGCCGGATAATCTCCGGCGCGACGGCTTCTCATCCTCCGACGCTCGAAAGGAGCAGACATGGAAAAACTGCCAGTCAACCCGAACTGCGAGCTTTCCGGTACGAAATACTGCGCGATGCTGAATATGCACACGTGCGCGGCGTGCACCGTTCGGGATGCGGAGAACAAAGCGGAGATCATCAGCGATCTCGATCTTTACGAAACGCTCCTGCCGCAGGGCGGTATTGCGCGATTGTTTGAATCGCGTGAATGCCAGTTTTGCACAACGCCCGAAAAGGGCAAGCGCCGCGGTTACGCCATACTGGATATGGCGCATCCCGAGCCGCGCAGAGTGCAAAAGTGGTTGTTTGGCAAGCGCATGGCGCGCATCGGCACCATGGTTCCCGTTCAGATGGGTGTTTGCCCGAAGTGCCGCAAGCGCTTTCTCGCGATGGAATACATGACGATGTTCATTCCCGTGCTCGTCGGAATCGTAGCGTTGATCGTGCTCTCCATGGATGCGGTTCGAAATCCGCTGGTGGATCTTTCGATGTTCGCGCCGTTCGGGGCTTGGCTGATCGCAACGCTCCTCGGCGTGATCGCGGGCAAGCTCATCACGGATGGTCTCCAGCGTGCATGGTCGAAAGAGATGGTGACCGATGTGCTACAGCATCCCGTCATCGCCGAAATGGTCAAGATGGGTTGGACGCCGATCACCGCAAAGAGCCGCACAAAGCTGCTCTTTTCCAAGAGCAGGCTGGCCAGAGGCCTCGGCACCGGAGACAGCGAGCAACCGACCGAGGAATAAATTGTGCCGTCAGCCAATGTGGAACGCTATATATAGGAAGCATTGCCGATATAGAAGAAAGCGTTTGACAAGCGGCATAAATACTGATAAAATACTGCGTTGGCGGTTCCTGTTTTCCCGTAAGACATCGCAAAACATGCTGGTTTTGCGTAAGTTTACGAAAACCAGACAATTCGCAAACCCGGTTTTAACAAGAATCGGGTAAGATAGCTTTCGAGTCGATCGAAAGCAAAGAGTCAGGATACAATGTTCCCTACAGGGGTTGCAGGGAGCGGTAATACAGATAGATAAGTTTGATTTGACTAAGATTGAAGGAGATTGATTCATGCCGACCATCAACCAATTGGTTCGTAAAGGCAGAGAGCAGGTGGAGTATAAGTCCACGGCTCCTATTCTGAAGCAGTGCCCGCAGCGCCGCGGCGTTTGCACGGCGGTCCGTACGATGACCCCGAAAAAGCCGAACTCCGCGCTGCGTAAAATTGCCCGTATCCGTCTGACCGACGGCCTTGAGGGCACAGCATACATCCCCGGCATCGGCCACAACCTGCAGGAGCACTCCGTTGTGCTCATCCGCGGCGGTCGTGTCAAGGACCTTCCTGGTGTTCGTTACCACATCATCCGCGGCGCTCTTGATACCGCGGGCGTTGCCAACCGCAAGCAGAGCCGCTCGCTCTACGGCGCGAAGAAGGTTCAAAAGCAAGCAGCTAAGAAGAAATAAGGGAGGGTCGAAACATGCCGAGAAGAGGATTTATTCCCAAGCGTGAAGTGCTGGCCGACCCGATCTATAACAGCGTGGTCGTGACCAAACTCATCAACCAGTTGATGAACGATGGCAAGCGCGGCGTCGCCCAAAAGGCGGTTTACGATGCGTTTGATTCCAT
>CAYVAO010000503.1:0-1847 GCA_964448895.1 uncultured Christensenella sp. | reverse complement strand
GAGGAGCTTTGCATGGTTTCGGATTTTGGTTTACGCAAACGCGTGATAGATGGCCCTGCTTGTGTTATCGCCTTTGGAGCTGACCACTTGCTGAAAACAATGCATCCGGGTTGATTCCAACGAAGTTCTTCATGATATCATAGTTAACCGAGACAATCTTCTCCCGAGATAGCAGCAGATTCATCTCCTTCAGCTCGTCGAGATCCCTCCGAATTGTGCGCTCGCTTTTAACTGAGGCGTAGATGGACTTTGCCAATACATCTGTTCTCTTTAGTATTGCGCTTTCTTCGATTTTTAAATCAAACTTCATCATCACACTAATCAATGCGTGCTGTCTTTGCGAGATTTCTTTGGTCTGAAATTTTTCTTCCACATAGTTCATAAAGCAAATACGAGAATACTCCTGTATCACCTTGTCGAAATTCGCTTGCAGCTCGGAGCAAAATCCGTTGAGCGAAAATTTCACGAAATTCTGTAAGTTACCATTATACTTGAATCTTGCTTCATCCAGTTGCGAGAAGTACTCATCTCTATGCTTATAGTAGAAATTCGACAGCGAAAAAAAGCCTGCCTTGTTGTAGTTGCTGTTGTACAGAATGCAGTCTTCCAGCATTCTGGACGTTCTGCCATTTCCGTCGGAAAACGGATGTATGGTAACAAGATAGAAGTGCGCAATCACAGCGCGAATCAGCTCTCCCCATCTTTTGACGGAGTCTGAATTGATATATTGAATAAACGCTCGCATCTGTTCCGGAATGTGCTCATATCTCTCTCCTTCAAAATTGTGCCCGACTTTGATTTTTTGATATCGATATTGTCCGGGTACATTATCGTTTTGATTTAGATTGTCGGTGAGGATCGCATGAAGTCTCTTGATCATTTCTTCTGTAACGCAGCACTCCCCCGCACCGATCTTCTCGTCAATGATCGCGCGAAGCGCGCGATATGCATTATAGGTCTCTCTCTCTTCGGAATCCCTTGGCGTTTGCCCGCGTATGATCTCCTCAACCGCTTCCTCCGAAAGCGTATTGCCCTCAATTCCGG
This sequence comes from uncultured Christensenella sp., assembly GCA_964448895.1. Taxonomy (GTDB): domain Bacteria; phylum Bacillota; class Clostridia; order Christensenellales; family CAG-138; genus UBA7703. The sequence continues at coordinate 803 of CAYVAO010000503.1, read as the reverse complement.
TTGTGCCCTTTACCTGGTGAATGATTTGCAGTCGGTTCAGTTCAGCGTGAAGGCGCGAGGTCAGCGGCGCTTTTGACAGAGCATCCTTCAATGTATCGATTTTTGCGTTGAGCGCCACAAGCTCCGGATCGAGAAGATCAATCCCCGCATCGTATTTTATCTTCCAATATGACATTGCATTTGTCACTCCACTATTCGCATATTCTTCTTTAATTTAGGACTTTTTGTTACTTTTAATCTATACTTTGTCGTGAAATTTGTCAACGTTTTTATCACAAATTATACGCAAAAAAGCTCCCCCGTTCGGAGGAGTTTTGCATGGCTTTGAATTATGGTTTACGCGAACGCGTGATAGATGGCCTTGACTGCGGTGTTGAGGTCGTCGTTTTCGATGCCGACGATGATGTTCATCTCCGAAGACCCCTGGTCGATCATGCGGACGTTGACGCCCGCTTCGTAGAGCGCGCCGAAGAGCCGCGCCGCAACGCCGAGCGAGCGGATCATGCCCTTGCCGACCGTGGCGACCAGCGCCATGTTGGAATGCACCTCGATGCTCTGCGGCTCGCAGTCCCGCTGAATCTCGCGTAGCACCTGCTCCAGATGCTCCTTGAGCTTGGTTTCCTGAATCACGAGGCTCATGGTGTCAATGCCGCTGGGGATATGCTCAAACGAGATATTGTAACGATCCAGCACGCGCAACAGACGATAGCCAAAGCCGACCTCGTTGTGCAGGTTGTCCGTGTACACGCTGCTAACCGTAAAGCCCTTGCGGCCCGCTACGCCGGTGAGCACGCCTGCGCGCT
>CAYVAO010000502.1:0-1848 GCA_964448895.1 uncultured Christensenella sp. | reverse complement strand
AGTCTGCGCATCCTGTTTGACGCGGTGTTCCAGAAAGCCGCCGCCAACCGTTCCGGTCTGGTTTCCTGCGCAGGCGACGACCATACTCGTGCCGATGCCGCGCGGCGCGCTGCCGCGACGCGACAAAACGGTTGCGAGCATGCAACCATTTCCTTCGGCTAACTCGGCCGCGATGGCATCCAGCAGTTGTTTGTTCATAGGTCGCTCCTGAAAAAGCGCGTTATACGATCAGTTTTTTCAGCGCGGGATTCGCCGCGTCAAACACGATCATGCCCATCTTCTTTTGCTCGACAAACTGATACGGAAACGTTTCGTCGTTTGCCGTCTCCAGCAACACATCAAGCTCTTCATCCGTCAGCAACCGGTTCCACAGAAACAGAAAATACGATTTCGCGTCCTCTCGGGAGTGAAACGGTTGAATATGCTCCTGCTCGAACGGCTCGTAAGTAAACGGAATGTTCGCGCTCTTTAAGGTATCGGTCAGTTCGCGAATCGTCGTTTCTCCTTCCGGTGTTTCGCGGGAAAGAAGCACAAACGTCTTCGCGCGGGAAAGCTCCCGTACGACGGGCAAAATCTGCTCCACTCCGCCGATATCAAACAACACCAGCGCGTCATAGAGCTTGTCCGGCGCATAGGTGTGCACATCGCCCAATATCGCGATTACGTTGTGCGGGCAGCGCGCGCGAAACTCGGCAACGGCCTTTGGATCGTTTTCAATTACGGTCACTTGCTCCACGTGATATGCCATCCAGATTGCGAGATCGCCGAGTCCACCGCCCGCGTTGAATACGCGCGCATTCGGCGGCAAATAGGCGGAGATTCGCTCTGCAATCCAGTAATAAAACTTGCTCTTTTTTGACGCGTTGCTCATCCAGCGGATGTTTGCGTCTGTCCAAATAAACTCTTCCAACGAATGTGTCTCCTTGTGTCTCTCTATTTCAATGTATGAATAGCGTTACTCTTGCACGGTTTGTTGTGTACCGTATGATTGCATCAGCTCTTGATAGCGATAACAGGTCGTTTCGTGCTCGTTCACAATACCCGCCGCCTGCAGAAACGAGTGAATCGTTACCGATCCCGCATAGCGCATGCCGCGCCGCTTCATGTCCGCCGACATTCGATCCGAAAGCGGGCTTGTCGAGCGCGGTTGATCGTCCGGACTGAGCACCACTTTGCCTTCGGAAAAGCTCCAAAGATAGTTGCAAAACGAGCCGAATTCCTTCTTGAGCGCTAGCACGATTTTCGCGTTTGAGATCGCCGCCTCAATTTTGCCGCGGCTGCGGATGATGCCCGCGTTTTGCAAGAGCGCGTCGATCTTTGCTTGATCGTATCGCGCGATCTTTTCCACATCAAACTCATCAAACGCTTCCGAAAATGCTTCTCGTTTTTTCAACAGTGTAATCCAGGAAAGCCCCGCCTGAAACAGTTCCAGCAAAAAGAGGCCGTACATATCCCGATCGTCATATATGGGCGTTCCCCATTCCTCATCGTGATAAGCGCAATACAGCGCGTTATCCTCTCTTACCCAAAAACATCTCTTTTTGTATTCCATTTGTTTGTCTCCCGCTTTCCAATTGCCAAACAATCGAGCAGGATTGATTATATCATAACCGCCAAGCGAGCGCAAAAATGCCGCCGCGATTTTCTCGCGGCGGCACATGCGTGTGTTCGTTATCCTGCCGGGGTCGGTGTCGGCATGCTTGGATCGGTTTGAACACCGATATCGGGTCCATCGGTCGGATTGCTGCCGTAGACCGTATGCTCAAACTCGTCCTGTAGCGTTTTCCATTTCTTCAAGATCTCAATCAAGCGAGCCTGATCTTCTTGTGAGAAGGAACGATAGCTGGG
>CAYVAO010000501.1:0-1851 GCA_964448895.1 uncultured Christensenella sp. | reverse complement strand
GCAATAGACCAGGAACTTCTTGAAGTTCTCGTGATAGCTGGTGCCGTATTTTTTGTCGGTCTCATACGTGGTGGAAAATACCGCGTTAAACGCGTCCATGCCCACGCAGCGCTGGAAGCAGGAAGCGGTCTTTTGTCCAAGAAGTCGCTGCATCTTGACCTTTTTCACGAGGTCTTCCGTCGACTGGTGCAGGTGTAGAAAGCGATTGACCGGCTTGCCCGTATAGGGCGATACCGCCGTCATCAGGTCCTGATATTCCGGCATCTGCGCGAGGTCGTATGTCATGCGGACGGAATTCAGCGAAGGACGAAGAATCGGGTCGTCGACCGGGTTTTCTACCTTCTTGCCAAACATGTAGACCTGCATGTTGATCTTGCGAATCGATTCAATGTATTGTTCACCCGTCATGAGTGCCATAGTCGTTTCTCCTTACTCTTGTTCGATTTGTTCGATTTGTTCGAATGATTCAAAGTCAGTAGAGTTCCGAATAGATCTTCAATACCCGCGCGGTGTCCAGCGGCACGAATGCGTTTGCCATCAATCTGCCCTGCGTTTTCATCACGCTGTCGGTCAATTTGGTGAGGTCTTCCGCCGCAACGCCGTAGGCACGCAATTGCTTTTTCGGTAAGATGTGGTTGAGCAGTTTTTCCAGCTCGTCGTAGACCACATAGACCGAGCAGTCCAGCTGTTTTGCGAGATACTCGTTCATGGCCTGAATTTCGCCCGTATTCTTGATCTCCAGATAGTTTTTCAGCACGCCGGTAAAGAGCGCATAGTTGCTCTCGCCGTGCGCAACGTGATAGACCGCGCCCAGCGGATACGCCATGGCATGCACGGCGGCGCAGCCCGCGGTTCCGAACGCAAGCCCCGCAAAGTTGGAAGCAACCAGCATGGTCTCGGATTCCGCCGCGCGGCTTTCCTTCGTGTTACCTGCTGCTACGATTCTGCGATACGCCTGCAGGATCATCTCGATTGCCTTGTAGCCAAAGAGTTTCGTATAAGCCGTCGCTTTGGGTGAGAGGCTGGACTCCACCGCATGCACCAGCGCGTCGATCGAGCTGGTCGCAAACACGCCGAGCGGAAGATTGTTGAGTAGTTCCGGAATCAGTACCGCGGAATCCGCATACATCGCGTTGGAAACGAGTCCCATCTTGGTGCCGAGACGCGTGCGGTTGAGAATCGAAAGATTGGTGACCTCGCTGCCAGTTCCGCAGGTGGTCGGCACGATCACGAGCTCGCAGGCACGTTCCAGATTCGGCATTTTGCCGTAGAGCTCGTCCACGTTTCCGTTTGACTTGAGCGCGAGCACTTTGGCGATATCCACCACCGTGCCGCCGCCGATGGCGACGATTCGCTTATAGTCGATCTTTTTTGCGTCCGCCATGATGGTCTCCACCATCACATCCGTGGGTTCGCCCGTTCCGTATGCTTCTTGAAATATGGTTGCTACCGGCAGGCTGAGACGCCCGAAATACGGTTCGTAAATATACGCGTTCGACAACACGAGGTCGCCTTTGCCGAGTTGAAACTCTCCGGCAAATTCTTCGCAAGTGTGAAACATGTGTACGTTAGGTTTAAAGATCAGTTGATTCATGTGTTTGCTCCTTCTGCCCGCCGCGTATTCTTCCTTTGACCCACTCACGGCGGAGCTGCTCCCCTTTGCCTTTGTTTTGTTGTTTCGGCATTCGGTGCGACCTGTTCGCGTTTGCGCAGAACGCGGGCGGGAAATGGCATCGAAGCCATCTATTTATAAGCAGCGCTTATAGATTTTGATCGTAGTCTTTTTATAAGCAGCGCTTATAGATATCGATCGTTGTCTTTTTATAAGCAAATCTTATAGATATCAATCAT
>CAYVAO010000500.1:0-1856 GCA_964448895.1 uncultured Christensenella sp. | reverse complement strand
CGCCGAACGAGAGATATTGCCAGTAATGATCGTCGCCATCAATCCCGTTACCCAGCGCGTCGGTTGGCACCGGCTCGGCCGTGATCTCAGCCGAAAACGGATCGGGTAGTGGCGTTGGCGGTGCGGCTGGCGTTGGAGTACCCGCGAGCACGGGAGTAGCATCCTCGCACGCAGCGAGCGTGAGAAGAAGCGTTAGCGCGAGAAAAACGATCAGGAGCTTGCGCTTCATGCGTGATCTCCGACCGCATCGCGCAGGAGTTTTTGCTTGAGATCGTAGAGCCGATCCGAAAGGTCGTCTTTATAGGTGTGCGGCATCAGAATGCGTTTGTACTCGTCCCACATGGAGGCCATCTCACGCTTGGCATAATCCGCAATCTCGTGGATATCGGGGCATGTATAAACCTGTTTACCGGCGATGAAGATCGGTTGGAGCAGCTCGCGCGCTGTGAAGTTGGTCAGCGTCATGCGCTTATACGTTTGAATCGGGTCGAAGATGCGCAGAGGTTTCGTACTGTCGATCACTTCATCTTCCAGTGCGATGAGGTCAGCAACCGCCATGCCGTCTTTGTCGTAGAGACGGAACACCTTCTTGTAGCCGGGGTTTGTCACCTTGGCGGGGTTGTCCGAAATCTTGATCTTCGGTACGAGTTCGCCGTTGACAATCTCTCCGCTCATCTTATAGACGCCGCCGAGTGCGGGATTGTTTTCGCTCGTGATTAATCGGGTACCAACACCCCAAACATTGATGCGCGCACCCTGCGTTTTCAGGTCGCGAATCACATACTCGTCCAGATCGCTGCTCGCGGCGATGATCGCCTTGGGGAATCCCGCTTCGTCCAGCATCATGCGTGCTTTTTTGCTCAGGTATGCAAGGTCGCCGCTGTCGAGGCGGATGCCGACCGGCTCGTGCCCGCTTGCGCGGAGTTCTTTGAAGACCGTGATTGCGTTGGGAACGCCGCTTCTGAGCGTGTCGAACGTATCGACGAGCAGTAAGCAGCTATCGGGGAACGTGCGCGCATAGGCGCGAAACGCGGAGACTTCGTCGGGAAAGCTCTGCACCCAGCTGTGCGCGTGGGTGCCGGAAACGTTGATGCCGAACATCTGACCCGTGAGCACGTTGCTCGTGGCGTTGCAGCCGCCGATGATCGCGGCTCGCGCGCCGTAGATGGCGGCGTCCGCGCCCTGTGCGCGACGAAGGCCGAACTCCAGCACGCTGTCTCCCTGCGCGGCATAGCAGATCTGGCTCGCCTTGGTGGCGATCAGCGTTTGATGATTCACAAACGTGAGAATCGCGGTTTCGATGAGCTGCGCCTCCATAATCGGCGCGCGAACGCGAACGAGCGGTTCGTATGGGAATACGACGGTGCCTTCGACCATTGCGTACAGGTCTCCGGTAAAACGGAAGGTCTTGAGGTAGGTGAGGAACTCCTCGTCAAACAGCTTGAGAGAGCGCAGGTAGGCGATATCCTCCTCGGCGAAGTGAATGTTGTTGATGTACTCCACAACGCTCTCAGTGCCCGCCATAACGGCGTAAACAACGTCCTCTTTCGGACGGAAGAAAAGATCAAAGATACCTTCGTTCTGTTGCATGCCTTCCTTGAAGTAGCCATACATCATGGTGAGTTGGTACAGGTCGGTCAGCATGGTTAAGTTCCGCATGGGAGTGATCCTCCTTAAGATGAATCGGTACGGGATTGGAACGGTTTTCGCTCGTTTCATCCGATTTTCTCTATTATAGCGCGATTGCGGAGGAGAAAAAAGAACGCAAGAGCCGGTTTTTGGGAAGAAACTGTGTCAATCATGAGAATATCGGCGTGTTCCGAAGAAATGCGGGCGTTCAGGATACAATTTTGCAA
>CAYVAO010000499.1:423-1857 GCA_964448895.1 uncultured Christensenella sp. | reverse complement strand
TGTTGTCACGCGCATTTACATCGGCTCCTTTAAATAAAAGATATTTTACTACCATTAACTGCCCGTTTTTAGCGGCGAGCATAAGCGGTGTAAAACCGCCGTCTCTTGAATCAACAATAGATGGATCGGCCTTGATTATCTGTTGAATCGCGGAGATGTCTCCATTGCTGGCAGCGTCATGTATTGGGGCGGCGTAAGCAGCGGTATTAAAACTAAAAATCAGCATCAAGCCCAGAAAGACTATCTCAACAATCTGTGGAATGAATGTCCGTCCTTTTGACATGCTTTTATTCTTTCCTTCAACAAATCGTTGGGCAAACGAATTCGGAATTAGCTCGTGATTTTCATATCAACCAATCGCTTGCGGCAATCTTTCTTGCGCAGCATGGTGCATTGAACCGTGTTGGTCAACGGCGAAAAACGGCACAATGCACCGCGTTGAGCCGATACCTGCAAATCCCTGAACTCTCGAACTTCGCCCGCAACCTCAAACGGATACGCGAAGCTCGCGGAATCACGCAAGAGAAGCTCGCAGAAGCCGCCGATCTGAACGTGCGCACCCTTCAGCGCATTGAGTCGGCAAAGATGAACCCGCTCGTTTCAACGCTGATACGCTTGCAAGCCGCCTTGGGTTGCCCGTGGGATGAATTGTTCAGGAAGCAGTAGCCCGACGGTAGGCAATAATTGCCTCCTTTGTCGATGGTTGCGCGCGCGTGGGATTTCTCTTTCACCTGCCGACATGTGATGATCGTGACGGCTTTCCCACAGGTTCAGGGGAAGGTAATCCAACGCGCACTTTACGTGTGCTCCGCGCGCGCGCGCCGCTGCCAGACATGCCTAGGCGGTAAATAAACATCGCAGGCTTTTTGTGGCAACGGCCTCGCCCCCATGCCATGGGGCTTGCAAGCGCACGGCCCCCCACGATCTCACAATTATTCTTACCCGCCTAGGCTTTTTCGTCAGGCTTCCATGTGACAGCGACAATCGTGACGGACGTGACATACGTTTTGAGGATTGCTTTTCCTCTCGCCGACATGGCGCGTCGATTGTCACGAACGTCGCGAATGTCACTGTCACGCCTGAACGAGTTTGATTTTCACTGCCGGCCACCCGCCGCCGATTGTCGGAATGCTCTCCCGTGCAAAACGCGCAGGGAAGGTGTCCACCATGCGGTTAACTTCACCCTCTTCCATGTGCAGCCGCTTCAACTCGCGCATTGTCGCCTCCTTACCGGCGGCTTCGATCGCCGTGATCTTCGCCGTGAGCTTGTCGGCCAACGCTAACTCTTCCGCCCGCAGGGTATCGTCTAGCGCCATCCGATGTTCATTCAGAAACCACCGGGCAAGTCTCACGCCTGCTTTTGCCGTTTCGGCGTCTAGCTCCACCCCGTCCGCCTTCGCACCCCACTTCACCGCGTGAAGGTTGATTGCGAGG
>CAYVAO010000499.1:0-413 GCA_964448895.1 uncultured Christensenella sp. | reverse complement strand
CAATCGCGAGAATTGAACGCCTCAAATCCCTCCGGCATTCTTCCAGTTTGGCACCGACTTACAAAATCGTTTTTTGCAGCGCGGAAAACTTCGTCCGCGTCATGTGAGCAACGTATGAAAAACGGTTCGGGTGCCTCGTGATATTTCGCGAAAAGCTCTCTCAACAGACCACTCCACGCCGTCGCCATGTCGGGCTTGATCGTTCGCATCGTGCCATCATCAAAGGCTGGCAATGACCGCGAGAAAACGGGGCAGATACGGGGTAACAAACCTCCGGTTCGGAACTGATCGTCCGCCCATAACTTCCGCAATACGGGCGGGGTTCCGAGTAGGCATAACGCGCCGCAAGGGTGTTGGAGATTCACTGACTTACGCTCATTCGACGCGCGGTCAACAAGGTCAGGATCGCCCGA
>CAYVAO010000498.1:0-1862 GCA_964448895.1 uncultured Christensenella sp. | reverse complement strand
TCTTTGATTTTTATTGTCAACAGCCGAACCGGAGCATGCCGGACATTGCTGCGAAGAAACGGGCATGATTCCGTCGAAACGAGAATCGTTATTCTGATAATGTACCATTCCGCCGGATGATGCGCAAGATTGTATATTTTCTTTTACAAACGTTTTTCACGGTGACGGGAGACACATTCATGTGTGCGATGTGTGCTGCGATTTGGCAGGGCTAATTGCCGAACATTGCGCAAACACCTTGCTAAGGCGTATAATAAGTAAATTCTGAGGAACAATGGAGACATCACAAGATGGCACATATCGACGACGCGAAGCGAATTCACCTGATCGGCATTGGTGGGTGCAGTATGATCGGGCTTGGGCTGATTTTAAAGTCTCAGGGACACGAGGTCACGGGGTCCGATCGGGAACGCACGCAGTTCACCGACGCGCTGGATCACGAGGGCATTCGCTACAGCATCGGCCACACAGGCGAATATATCGAGGGAGCGGATCTTGTGATCTACTCCGCGGCGATCAAGCCGGAGAATCCCGAGCGCATGCTTGCGCGCGCAAAAGGCATTCCGGAGCTGGAGCGCAGCGTGGCGCTGGGGCAGATCAGCGAGCGATATGACGAGGTGGTCGCCATCGCGGGCTGCCATGGCAAGACGACCATCACTTCCATGCTTGCCATCATCAACGCAGAGGCAAAGACGGATGCGACGATTCATGTCGGCGGCTATGTCGAGTTTCTGGAAGGCGGCGTACATGTCGGTAACCGCGACCTGTTCGTTACGGAGGCCTGCGAGTATGTCGAGAGTTTTCTAACACTGAGACCGACGGTGGCGTTGATCAACAACATCGACGATGATCATTTGGACTATTATGACAATATCGACGCGATCGTCGCGGCCTTTGAGCGCTTCTTAGCGCTCCTGCCGGAGGACGGCACGTTCGTCGCCTGCGTGGACGATCCGCGCGTCAAGGCGCTCGCGGACAAGAGCGATCTCAAGGTGGTCACCTACGGGCTAACGGGCGGGGAGTATACTGCCGCCGATATCGAGTTTGACGCGCTCGGCAACGCGGGCTTTGCCGTCGTGCGCCGCGGCGAAGCGCTCGGAAGAGTGCAGCTCAGCGTACCGGGCATGCACAACGTGGTCAACGCGCTTGGCGCAATCGCGGTATCCGATCATTTCGGCGTATCGTTTCCGGTGCTTGCAAAGGCGCTGCATGACTTTCATAACACGCGCCGCAGATTTGAGTTTTATGGCGAGCGCAACGGCGTCAAGGTCTTTCATGATTACGGACATCACCCGAACGAAATCCGCGCAACGTTGGACGCCGCAACGCGCGTTCCGCACAAGAAGCTCTTCTGCGTGTTTCAGTGCAACAGCTATACGCGCGCGCGCACGCTCTTTTGCAATAACGTGACGTGTTTTAGGGATGCGGACATGGTACTCGTACCGGATATCTACCCCGGCAGAGAGAAGGACACCGGCATCGTTCACGCGCGGGATATGGTGCGCGCGATCAACAAAGAGAGCGACAACGCCGTGTATATTCCGACGTTTGAAGAGATTCGAATCTATCTGGACGAGCACGCGAGCGAAGGCGACCTCGTGGTCACCGTCGGTTCCGGCGATGTTTACCGCCAGACGAAGAAGCTCCTGTAACCGAGTTTTGCGAAGCTAAGCGGGCAAGGAGGTCGTGATATGCCGTCATTTTTTGAAGTATTGAAGGACTATCTGCCGGACAAGGCGGTGCTGGATCAGCGCCCGCCGTTTGACGACAACCTCTCGCAGCCGCTGTTTCACAAAGGAAACGAGATCGGCTGCATCACGCTCCACGGCATCGGCGGCACACCCGCGAACATCCGCGTGGTG
>CAYVAO010000497.1:0-1867 GCA_964448895.1 uncultured Christensenella sp. | reverse complement strand
CATGTTTGTCACCGTTGCCGACCGGTTCCGTCCCTGCGGATTGTTTGAGCTGTAAAAGATAGGTTCCCGCATCCACATTACACGTATTGACAGGAAAACATTCGTTTGCTATAGTATAGACAGATAGTTCTCCTATCTGGTGCGCTGACACCGCAATCCGATACACTTGTTGGACGAATGTGCCAACCGTTGGCGAGCAACAGAAAAACTCGTGCTTTGGTCGGTCTCCGGCCGTTGGCGGACAACAGAAAAATCAGCAAAGCAATAGGGAGTATTCAGTTCTACGGAATTGATTGCTCCCTATTTTTTAGGACGAGGATTTATGGACAAGGCACAAGCGATACGAATCATTACGCAGTGCGCGAACACCTACTATAATGAGTTGAATAATAAGAACATCCTCTTCGTTTACATGGAGGATTACTGGCTCCACGCTCTAGAATGCACCTTTTTACCTCGGCATTTCCTGCATCTTACCGGCGTTCAATTCTCTGGTTCCAGCTCTAATTTTCTGCGTCTCTGCGTTGAACACAAATTAAGCCCGCAGCAGATTTCACTTTCATCAAATGGGACGACGGAAATGAAACTTCAAGTTCTACCTGAATTGGTAAACATCCACAAGACAGCGCGTATGATAGGCCCTTACAACCAATCCAAGGTCATGTTGTACACAGAGAAACTCGTAGGAAGCGTTCGTGGATGCATGGGTTTTGTCTCGGATGGCGGTTATTATGTGCCAAACACGGTGTTAAGGGAAGATATCCGAACGGTCACACTTGGATGCAAACGCATGATTGCAACATTCGTGAAGGATATTGGTCAACCGCTTTATTCCGAGGCGACTTACAACACTGCCGGAGCAGTGCTAAACGATATCAAGCTGGAAAAAAATCTGATGTGTTACTTTCATGAAATCGGGGAGCAGAAGTGAAAATCAAGATCGCCTGCGTGGGAAAAGTGAAGGATGTGTTTTATCGGGAGGCCGTTGCGGAATACGCTAAACGACTCTCGCGGTTTTGCACGCTGGAGATTGCGGAAGTAGGCGACGAGAAAGCGCCGGAATCCCTCTCTCCCGCCGAAGAAGCGCAGGTGATGGAGCGCGAAGGCGAAAAGCTGCTGACTAGGATTTTGCCCGGCGAGTTCGTCGTGTGCCTCACCATCGACGGCAAGCGCTTTTCTTCCGAGCAGTTCGCGCAAACGCTGCAAGCGACCATCGAGCGCTCGTTTTCCTCCATCACGTTTGTCATCGGCGGATCGCTTGGATTGAGTCCCGCGGTCACGAGTCGCGCGGATTTAAAACTCTCCGTTTCCGATATGACCCTTCCGCACGGGCTCTGCCGCGTGGTGCTGCTGGAGCAAATCTACCGCGCATTCAAGATCAATGCGCACGAGCCGTATCATAAGTGAACCGGGCGATCATTTTCTTCACGTACATATTTAGTTTACATCGTTTTTACACGTAATACAGTTTAAAGTGTTTGACATCCTCCGCCCGGCAAGATATAGTAGAACTACAATCAAATAGCTGAATCTTTCGCGTAAAGCGTGAAAGAACGGGAGAACCAATTATTGGGGTGAATCCGACGGCAACGCCGGTAGGCCAGCTTTTCGTCCGAATCCGTCAGCTAATCTCGTAAGCGTAGAAAGCATCTGTTTTTCCGCGTCTATTTTCCTATGGAAAACCGATTTTGTTTCTTTTTGCGCTTGCGATTTGTTCGCGGGCGCATGTTTTTTTGCATGCTTCTACCAGCCCGCTAGAAAGACACAGAATCGACCAACAGAAAGGAGATGCGCACATGATACAAGTAGCCGTCTGCGGCGTCGGGCGCACTGGAGGTCTTCGGGTTCTGGTTGCCGGCGTCCTGCC
>CAYVAO010000496.1:0-1868 GCA_964448895.1 uncultured Christensenella sp. | reverse complement strand
AGCACGAAGCGCGTCTGCGGCATGCAGCCTTCAAACGCGTCCACAAGCAGCAGCACGCCGTCTACCATCTGGAGGATACGCTCCACCTCGCCGCCGAAGTCCGCGTGACCCGGGGTATCGACAATGTTGATGCGCGTGCCGCCGTAGGTGACCGCCGTGTTTTTGCTGAGGATGGTGATTCCGCGCTCACGCTCGAGATCGTTGGAGTCCATAATGCGCTCGACGTCCTGTTCGCCTCTGCGCAGCACGCCCGCGTCACGCAGCATTTGGTCGACCAGCGTTGTCTTGCCGTGGTCAACGTGCGCGATGATGGCGACGTTTCGAATGTCCATTTGAGTACCTTCTTTCTAAATACGAAAACAAGTTATTATAAACCACGAAGGGGGTGTAGGACAAGATATATCGCATGTTTTGCGGTTTTTTTACGATTCTTTGACGAAAAAGACGGCTTTTCTTCGCGTTTTCGATCCAATAGAGGAAGTAACGCCTCAAAAATGACCTGCGAAAAAATAAAAAAGAAAATCTGACAAAATTCTCTTGACAGCGTCGGTGTATTAATGTATAACTGTGTTAAGACAATAATACAGCGACACACGAAAGGGGGAACATGCATTGGCTTGGCAATTTACATCAAATCGTCCGATCTATCAACAGATTGTGGACGAGATAGAACTACGCATTCTCAACGGCACCTATGAAATGGGAATGCGGCTGCCCAGCGTACGCGACCTCGCCGTTACGGCGGCGGTCAACCCGAACACAATGCAGAGAGCACTAGCAGAACTGGAGGAAATGGGATTGGTTACCACGCAGAGAAACACCGGACGAACGGTGACGACGGATGAAGCCGCTGTCTCCCGCGCGAGGGACGTCAAAGCGGATCTGCTCGCGGAGACTTTCATGATGCAGATGCAGGCGCTTGGCCTCAGCCGGAAAGAAGTACTGGAACGGCTCGCCAAGGGGGAATCAAAGGAGGGGGAACATGCTGTCAATTCTTGAAGTACGGGCGCTGAGTAAGCGCTATGGCTCGACGCTTGCGCTCAACAACGTGGACCTGACGCTTCCCAAAGGGAAGATCATCGGCCTTCTAGGGCCGAACGGCAGCGGCAAGACCACGCTGCTCAAGATCGTAGCCGGGTAACTGACGCCGACAAACGGCATCGTACTCGTGGACAATCAGCCTGTTGGTGAGGGGACCAAGGCGCTGATTTCCTATCTGCCGGAGCGCACCTATCTGCCGGACTGGATGACGGTAGAGGATTGCCTCGATTATTTTGCGGACTTTTATGCGGACTTTGACATGGCGCGCGCCAGAGAGATGCTCTCCCGCCTGAACGTGCCGGCAAACAAGCGCATGAAGCAGCTGAGCAAAGGCACGCGGGAAAAGATGCAGCTCGTGCTCGTCATGTCTCGCAGAGCGAAGCTCTATCTGCTCGATGAACCCATCGGCGGTGTCGATCCGGCAACGCGGGATTACATCCTCGATACGATCATCGGCAACTACGACAACGAGGCGACGATCCTGATCTCGACGCACTTGATTGCGGATGTGGAAAAGGTGCTGGACGAGTTCCTGTTCCTCAAAGAGGGCGTCATCACCATGCACGACACGACGGACAATGTCCGCGAGACGCAGGGCAAGTCGCTGGACGAGCTGTTCCGGGAGGTATTCAGATGCTAAAGAAACTTTTTAAACACGATTTCCGCGCGCTTTCGCGCACGCTCTTCCCGCTGCAGATCGGCATTCTTGGCGGCGGTCTGGTGGCGACGCTGCTCACCGTGCTGACCATTCGTGTCGGCGAGAACACTGCAAATACGGGTGGTTCCGCACTGCTGCGTTCGCTCATCATGGGCGTTTCCGCTACGGC
>CAYVAO010000495.1:0-1876 GCA_964448895.1 uncultured Christensenella sp. | reverse complement strand
AGGCAACAAGCTCTTTTAATCGCTTAATTCATTTTTGTCTAACTTTTTCGGGTCAGTTCATTTGGGTGGTCTTTGCTTATCGCGTGCCCGAACGGATTCGAGCAATACTACACTGTAATGAATGGCGCTCCTACATAGCGCAATACGAAAGCGATTGCGTTTCTTACTCCGCTTCCTTGGAGAGGCTGCCCTTCTTCGGGCGGATCTTGGCGTAGGCAAACAGCAACAACGTACCGATCACGCCGCAGGAAACCGCATTCCAGAGGCAGGCGACTGCACCCTGCGTAAACACGAGGTTAGCGGGTTCTGCATAGATCACGATGTCGAGCACGGGAGCCACGACAATCCAGGCAATCACGTTTGCGAGGATCTGGTAGATATTGAAACGAAGCACGTCTTTCCAACCGAATTCGCCTTCATCCGCGCGGATTTTGGTATAGGAAAGACCGACAAGGAACATGGAGATGCCGCTCGCGATCACCCAGCTCCACCAAACGGAACCATATTGCAGCGCATCCGAGAGCGCGTGGCCAATGAACGCGATGAGTCCGCCTGCGATTGGCCCAAACAATACCGCGAAGAACGAACCCAAGCCATATGCTGTTTGGATGTCCGTTTCGGGGATACCGGTCGGTACTTTTACGTACATAAACAGCACCGCAAACAGTGCCGCGCCGAGGCCGGTAGCTACGATGGTTTTGGTCGATACCTGGAACATTTTCTTCATCTGACAATACCTCCCTTATTCTGTTTCTGGTTGTAACAGCGTACAGTGTCTCCGCCTTGTGAAAAAGAAATCGTATGAAATCTTCTTCATATTAGGCATATCGTATCCGGTTTGTCAAGCGAGCAAGCACCCGATCAAACCGTTGCGATCCGTCCTGGATGCATCAGGCTTTTGTGAAGCGAACGCGCCAGTCGGCGCCGAATCCGAGCGCATATTTCTCCTTGAAACTGCCGCAACTTACAGCGAGCGCAACCTTCATCAATTCGTTGTTATAGATGATGGGTTCGCCCGGCTTGGCAAAGCCAAAGCTCTTGTGGAAGAGCACGTTCTGATCGAAAACAGGCTTTCCTTCATGCGTCACCTCAAGATGCACCATGTCTCCATAGGCAAAGCCGCACTCAAAGAACAGCCTTGTGGGAATGTTCGTCCAGAGGTTGCCAAAGTTCGGATCGTCAATCTCGAAGATGCCTTCTACCTTGCCCGGCTGTGCATCAGGTTCGAGAATTTCGTGCCGCACGATCTCGCTGACCGGGTAGGCGGGGCCGACACCCTAAAAATCGATGATGCCGCTCGCGAGCCGCGCCGCCGTATAGCGAAAAAGATCGCGCCCGTGGAAGATCGCGACGCCTTCGGTGTCCTTTCCGCGCAGGCGGTTGACCGATTCGTCGATTTCGCGCACTTCCAGAATGCCCATCTCGCGGTCGATGTGCGTTAAAGCGCCGTTGTCGGGCGTGACGACATAGTAACCGCCCGCTACCTTCGCTACGCAGGCTCTGCGCGCGGTACCTACACCGGGATCGACCACGGAGACATAGATCGTGCCTTCCGGCCAGAAACGCAGGCTTTGGTAGAGGCGATAGCTCGCGCTCCATGTATCGTATTGCGGCAGTTCGTGCGTGCCGTCAAAAATTTCCAACTCGCGATCGACCGTCTTCACCACGCCGTACATGGAGCTGACCGCGCCTTCCTTATAGGTGAAGTCTGTTTGAAATACTAGGATGGGTTTCATGATATTCTCCTTCTTGATTTAATTGATCTTACAAACGGGTTCCGGAATATTCGCATGATCCCGTAACTGCGCAATCAGACAAACGGGTTCCAAAACTTCTGAATATTCCTGTGCCCGCGCGCAATCAGACAAACGGGTTC
>CAYVAO010000494.1:0-1889 GCA_964448895.1 uncultured Christensenella sp. | reverse complement strand
CAACCTAATTTTGGCATTTTTCCCGAAAAAATTGAGTGGAATGTATTGACACGCGAAATTTCATCACCTATAATCAAATCACTTAAACGCTTAAGCGAATCATTTTCACATCTGTCATACTTCTTGTTCCAACTTTCACGCTTATATTCACGATTGAAAAAACAGGGAAGACGGTGTACAATGAATTTGCGAACTTAAACGCTTAAGGGTCACCGTTACAGACCGATATTTGGAAAGTTTAAAAGGAGGAAAGAATTGTGCTGAAAAAATCCACGGTAATCCTTATGGTCGTACTCATGGTTTTGGGTCTCTTTGCCGGGTGTCAGGCGCCCGCCGCGACGGAACCCGTCGCGACTGCCGAGGCAACAGAAGCCGAAGCAACGGAAACCGCAGCTCCTGCGGTTGAGGAGCCGATTACGATCGACTTCATGAACTTCTCCGCAAACGAGGGCGGCTTGCTCACACTGGGTTTGATGAAGGATCTGTTTGAGAAAGACAATCCCAACATCAAGATCAACATCGAAACGTTCGGTTATGACACCTACTCCACACAGCTCCAGACCCGCATCGGCGGCGGCGACGCGCCGGATTGCTTCGAACTCGGACTCGACGCGTTCCCGTCCTATGTGGATCAAAACGCGATTTTGCCACTGGATGATTTCACCGCGGCAAGCACCACGGATCTGAGCGTGCTGACGGAGAAATCCGTTCAGGCCTTCTCGCTGGACGGCGTGAAATACGGTATGCCGTATAGCTACTCCACCGTTGTGCTGATCTACAACAAAGACCTCTTCGATCAAGCCGGCGTCGCTTACCCGACGGCAGACTGGACCTGGGCGGATGCGGACGCAGCGGCGCTGAAGATCAAAGCGCTTGGCGACGACTACTACGGTCTGATTCAGCCGATCTCCACCTATGAATTCTTCAAGGTGGTCAAGCAGTATAACGGCGGCCTGCTCAACGACGATAACACCGCCTTTACCGTCAACCGCGCGGAAAACGTCCAGGCGCTTCAGCGCCTCGTAGACAACGTGCGCGTCACCAACATCTGCCCCAGCACGGAACAGCGCGGCAGCCTCGATGAATGGGGCGTGTTCAAACTCGGCAAGACCGGCATGATCGTAACCGGCATCTGGGCGTTCCCGTCCTTCACCACGGATTGTGCCTTCAATTGGGACATCGCGGTGGAACCCGGTGCCGAAACCAAGGCCACGCATTACTTCGCAAACGGTCTGGCCATCAGCGCGGATTCCAAGAATGCGGAAGCGGCCTACAAGTGGATTGAGTTCCTTGCAACCAGCGAACAGGTCGCGCAGCTTCGCGTCCAGCTCGGTTGGGAACTGCCCTGCGCAACGTATCAGTCCGCGATGGATCAGTACGCAAAGCTGACCCCGCCGGCCAACCGTCAGGCAGTGTTTGATTCGCTCAACTATGTTGTGCCCGTTCCGCAGATTGCGCAGTTCAGCCAGATGGCGGATATCCTCGGCGCGGAGCTAGAAGCCGCGGCAAACGGCACCAAGACCCCGCAGCAGGCGCTCGACGATGCGCAGGCAGCGTTGGAAGCAGCCATTACGCTCAAGTAAAGAACACATCATTGTTTCGTTGGTGGGAGCAGGGCGAAAACCTTGCTCCCGCCAGCCGGATTTGGAGGAACTCCCATGCGGAACAACCGGAACAATCACGCGCTTGCCGCGTCCGCCTTTCTTGCTCCCAGCATGGTTGGCTTTTTGTTGATCGCAGCCATTCCGTTTGCGCTGTCGTTTGCAATCAGCTTTACCTCTTGGAGCGGAATCAAGGGCTTGAATCTCTTCTCGCCCGCGTTCTGGCAAGAAAACTTTATCGGCTTTGAGAACTATGCAAAAATTCTTAAAAGCAAGGAGTTCTGGGTT
>CAYVAO010000493.1:482-1892 GCA_964448895.1 uncultured Christensenella sp. | reverse complement strand
CCCGATCTCTATGCTTGCGGTTACTCTCCGCGGCTTCTTTCGCATACAGCCGCCGTTTCCGCGCGCATTCTTCTTTACAAATCTAGTTGTTATTATAGCCGAAATGCGATACCATGTATACACGGGTCGGCCTTGCGCCGCCGTTCTCATTCATCCAATCTTATTGAATCGGAGAAGCAGAAGAATATGAAGCTGAATTACAAACGGACGTTCCTTGTCGGGTTCGCGTTCCTCTCCATCAGCGCGTTCTGGCAGATGTACGACACGGTTATCCCGCTGATCCTGCGGGACACCTACCACCTGGGCGACGGCCCGGCGGGCATCATCATGGGCCTCGACAACGTCGTCGCGCTGTTCCTTCTGCCGCTGTTCGGCTCCGTAAGCGACGGCAACCGCGCGCCAAAGTCGGTCTGGTTCATCATGCTCGGCGCTGGTATCGTCACCGGCGCGATCAGCTCCCTGACCGGCTCGGCGGCCACGTCCGCCTGGCTCGCTGCGAGCCTGCCCTGGATTGCAAACTCGCTTGGCACAATCGAACTCATCTGCGAAATCCTCGCGAGCATCTGCGCGGCCGCCCTCGTCGTTCTCCCGCTCATGACGGCGCTGGCGCGCGCAAGCGCCAAACTCGGCCGCCGCATTCCGTTCATCCTCTTTGGCACGATCGGCGCGGTGCTTTCCATGGCGGTCCTGCAGTACGCCGAGCATTTCTTAGGGCTGCTCTTCTTCGGCGCGGCGCTGGGCATCCTGCTCATCTTCATGGGCGCGTACCGCTCCCCCGCCGTGGCGCTCATGCCGGACGTCACCCCCAAGCCCGTGCGCAGCAAAGGTAACGCCATCATCAACCTCATGGGCGCGGTCGGCGGCGCGTTCTCGCTCGTTGCGATTAAGCTGCTCGTGAGCGAATCCGCCTCCGGCCAGCAGGAATACCTCTACCTCTTCCTGGCGATCGGCGTGCTCATGATTCTCGCGGCGCTCACGGTTGTGTTCACCGTTCCGGAAAACAAGTACGTGCAGGAAATGCGGGATATCAACTACGGCGTTTCGGAAGAAGAAGATCAGGGCAAAGCCGTGGAAGTGGACGGCAAGGAAAAGCTGCCGCCCGCCGTACGCACGAGCCTGCTTTTGATTCTCGCAACGATTACGCTCTGGTTCTTCGGCTACAACGCGGTGACCACGGCGTTCAGCAAGTTCGCCACCAAGATGTGGGCCTCCGGCCTGGAGCACGTTGCCAACTGCCTCCTGATCGCTACCGCGGCGGCAATCGTCTCCTACCTGCCCATCGGCTTTCTCGCCTCGCGCATCGGCCGCAAAAAGACGATCATCATCGGCCTGCTTATCGCGACCGCTTGCTTCATCTTCGGCGCGGTCGGCGCAAAGACGTTCACGCCGCTGCTGTACGTGATGTTCGCG
>CAYVAO010000493.1:0-472 GCA_964448895.1 uncultured Christensenella sp. | reverse complement strand
GGGCACGGTCAACACCTTCCCGATGGTTTGGGAGATCTCGCGCTATGGCAACGTCGGCAAATACACGGGCTTTTACTACACCTGCTCCATGGCGGCGCAGATCGTAACCCCGATCGTCTCCGGCTATCTGCTGCAGTACGTTGGCTACAACACGCTCTTCCCGTACGCGACCATCTTCGTGGCTCTTGCCATTATCCCCGTGGCGCTGGCCAAGTATGGCGACAGCAAGCCCAGTAAACCCAAAGATAAGCTGGAAGCCATGCAGGGTGCGGACGACTGATTCGTAAAATCCGCGTAAATCGGGCGAAAACGCTTGACACAGGGACGTTTGTTCCATATAATGGTTCGTGTTCAAGCAGAAGCGCCCGCTTCTCACCTGCCGACGATTGTCAGGCACGGTAGCAACACCTTTTTCTTAGAAATTTGGTTTGTATTGTGGGTGCAGTCTGACTTGCACCCACTTTTTTATTTT
>CAYVAO010000492.1:0-1900 GCA_964448895.1 uncultured Christensenella sp. | reverse complement strand
CGCGGAGCGGATGCCTGATTCTGTGTTTTTCCTCAATCTTTCGTATAAACGCGCGGAACGCGCTCCGAAATGCTTAAAAGAATCTCATAGCTGATGGTTCCTGCGATGTCTGCCAGCTCGTCCGCGGTGATCGCGTCGTTACCCTGGCGGCCCAGCAAAACCACGTCGTCGCCTACGCTTGCCTCCGGCACGTTGGTCAAATCGATCATCATCTGATCCATGCAGATTGTGCCGATCTGGCGCGCGCGGATGCCGCGAATGAGCACCTCTGCCTTGTTGGAAAGACAACGCTTGTATCCATCTCCGTAGCCAACCGCAACGGTGCCGACGCGCATATCGCACGGCGTTACAAACTTTAAACCGTAGCTTACACCTTCGCCCGCAGGGATTGTCTTGATATGTGTAATATACGCATGCCAACTCATCACAGGACGAAGGTCGATTCCCTTGACCGCGTGACCCGCCGGATGACAGCCGTACATCGCGATGCCGCCGCGCACCATGTCAAACTGCGCCTCGGGAATGTGAAGCGCCGCCGCGCTGTTGCTCGCGTGCAGAATAGGATGCAAGCCGTTTTGACTGCAAATCTCCACATAGCGGCGAAAACGATCGGCTTGCAGCAGTGTAAAGGACGTATCCGCAAGCTCGGATACCGCAAAATGCGTGAAGAGCCCGTCTAACACAAGGTTCGGGCAGCGCTTGAGCAATAGGATCGCTTCGGTAAACGCGGCTTCGCTGGTGAAGCCGATGCGGTTCATGCCGGTGTCCGCCTTGATGTGGACGCGGCAAACCATGCCGAGCTTCGCCGCGTGCGCTTGCAAGAGCTGTAGCGTTTCAACGGTAAACACCGTCGGCATCAGAGCATGGCGAATGACGTCGTCCATGTGATCCTCATCCGTGGCGCCGAGCAGTAATATCGGCGCTGTGATGCCGGCGAGGCGCAGACGAACGCCTTCTTCGGTAAACGCAACGCCAAGGTATGCCGCTCCGCTTTCCAGCGCGCAGTTGGCGACGGCTTCCATGCCGTGACCGTACGCGTTTGCTTTGACGACGGCGAGATATTTTGTCTCCGGTTTGAGGCGGGAGCGAATCAATTCAATATTGTGCTTGATGTTGGCGAGCGAAATCGACGCATAAGTGGAACGCATGTGTTACGCCTCCTGCTTTAGCGCATGATGCACGACCGAACCGTTGATCAGCGTAAGCACGCAGTGCGTACGATAATCAAACGGGTGCCCGTCGAATACCGCGATATCCGCGTCCTTGCCGACTTCCAGCGTACCGACTCGATCGGAGATGCCGACAATCTCGGCGGCATAGCGCGTGATGGCGCGAAGAGCGGTCTCCTCACTGAGGCCTTCGCGCACAGCGAGGCCCGCCTGAACAGGTAAAAACTGAATCGGGATCACGGGATGGTCGGTCATCATCGCAAACGGAATTCCGGCTTCCTCCAGCACACGGGGAGCTGAGAACGAAAGGTTTTTTAGCTCAATCTTGCTGCGTTCGGAGAGAAGCGGGCCTATGATGATGCCCGCGCCCTGCTCACGTAGACGGTCTTTGAGCACATCCGTAATCAGATATCCTTCGGTGCAGTGGTCGATGGTTACCTTCAGGTTAAATTCTTTTGCAAGGCGCAATCCGGTCAGGATATCGTCCGCGCGGTGGGCGTGAATCTTTACCGTGAGTTCACGGTTGATCACTGGAAGCAACGCTTCCATCGCGATATCTTTGTCGGGTTTATCGTCTTCCTTTGCCATGCCTTTTTGATACTCGATCGCGTCGGTCATGGTGGAGCGAAACAGCGAGGCGATCGCCATGCGCGTGGTGGGGGCCACTTTCTTTTCGGCATAAACGCCCTTTGGGTTTTCGCCCGTTGCCGCCTTCATGGCGATGGGATCGC
>CAYVAO010000491.1:0-1908 GCA_964448895.1 uncultured Christensenella sp. | reverse complement strand
TGGACTTACCGTTGACGTCGCCCGCCGCGTAAACTTCCGGCTGGTTGGTCTTCATATGCGCGTCGGTGACAATCGCGCCGCGCTCCGTCAGCACATGGATGCTCTCCAGACCAATGTCCTTCGTGTTTGCGCGCCGCCCGATAGAAAGCAATACTTTATCGCAAACGACTTCACTGACCGCGCCGTCTTTTTCGTATTTCACGGCGTTTGCGGTTACCTCGGTGCCCTTTGCGGAAAGGTAGAACGTGACTCCGCGTTTTTCAAAGCTCTTCTTGAGGATGCCCACCAGCTCCGCGTCGTTTTCGCCCGCAATATGGTCGAGCATCTCGATCACGGTCACTTTGGAACCGATCGAGGTAAAGTAGCTTGCGAGTTCCAGCCCGATGACGCCGCCACCGATGACGACAAGGTGCTCCGGCTTTTCGGTCAATGCGAGGATTTCGCGGTTGGTGCAGACGAATCCGGCGGCAAGGCCCTCTTTCAAGCCGGGAATCGGCGGTACCGCGGGCGAAGAACCGGTCGCGACCAAAATCCGTTTTCCAACGTAGGTTTCGCCACCTGCGGTCACGGTGTATCCCTCGTCATTCTTGCCCGTGATCACACCGCGTGCATTGACGAGCGTCACATGGTTTGCTTTAAGCGCAGAGGAAACGCCTGCAACGAGCGTCTTGACAACTTTATCTTTGCGGGCGACGACCTTTGCGTGGTCGATTTTGAGTCCTTCGGCGGTAACGCCGTATTTATCGCCGTGCGCCGCGCCGTCGTAAATCTTTGCGGAATACAGCAGCGTTTTTGTTGGAATACAACCTTCGTTGAGGCAAACGCCGCCAACGCTGCGCTCCTCGATGCAAAGAACGGAAAGTCCCGCGTGGCCTGCGCGTTCACTGGCAAGATAGCCGGCGGGGCCGCCGCCGAGTACGATTAAATCAAACGCCATTTTCTCTTCCTCCTTAGCCGATCAGGAGCAGGTCAAAGTGCTCCAGCGCAGTCACGAGATCCTTCAGGAAGCGGCTCGCGGGCGCGCCGTCCACCGCGCGGTGATCGTAGGTCAGCGAAAGTCCCATCGCGGGATAGGTCGTGATCTGGCCATCCACCGTGCGCACGCGCTCCGTGATGCAATTTACACCAAGCAGCGCAACCTGCGGCGGGTTGATGACGGGCGTAAAGCTCTCGATGCCATAGAGGCCGAGGTTGCTGATCGTAAACGTACCGCCCTGCAGCAGGTCCGGGTTGATGCTGCCGTCGATGGCGGATTTTGCGAGCGTCTTCGCTTCCGCGGCGATCTGGCCAAGCGTCTTTGTCTCCGCCGCAAACAGCGTCGGTACCAGAAGGCCGCGCGGAGTATCGACCGCGATGCCAAGATTGACATGCTTGAAATAGCGCATCTTGTCGCCGCGCATGTGGGCGTTGAGGCCCTCATGCTTGGTCAACACGCGCGAAACCGCAAACAGGATGATGTCGTTGATGGTGACCTTCGGCAAATCCATGCTGTCCGGAGCAGACTTGAGGCTCTCGCGGAAGGCGTTCATCTTCGTTGCGTCAAAGCTGGTGTTATGCGTGAGCTGCGCCATATCCGCGAGGCTGTCGTGCATGGTCTTTGCGATCATGCGGCGAAGGTTCGGCACCTTAATCTCGTCATACTCCAGCGCGTTGACCGCGGCGGTGGCTTCAACCGCTTTTGCGGCAGCAGGCGCAGCCGCGGCGGGTTGTGCAGCAGTTTCCGCTCCAAGACGGTTTTCTTTGGCATACGCCAGCACATCCCGCTCAATCACTCTGCCGTGCGGGCCGGTGGGTGCGGCGGCTGTCGGATCGACGCCAAGCTTTTCCGCGGCGTTCTTCGCACGGGGAGAAACTCCCTCCGCACGCGCTGCGGTTGTCTGCACTGCGGGCGCCGCTTCCGCTGCCGGC
>CAYVAO010000490.1:1641-1909 GCA_964448895.1 uncultured Christensenella sp. | reverse complement strand
AAGAGCGCGGACGGCAGGCTGAACCTGGTTACCGGCGCGAGGGCGCTGGCGGAGAAGGCTGCATTCCGCTCCTTTCTCAAAAGCTCGGCGGTGAGCGGGCAAACACGCGCCAAGCCATCGATTCGTCAGGTACTGCGGCTGCTAAAGATGTATTTTGCTTCTTCGCTCATAGACGATGCGGCGGATTACCTGCTTGCGCATCCCGAGGCTTCCGTTGCGAAAATTGACGCGTTTTTTGATCGCGAATCGGAAACTGCCGCCGCTGTTG
>CAYVAO010000490.1:0-1630 GCA_964448895.1 uncultured Christensenella sp. | reverse complement strand
CTGGAGATTACCGCAAAGGACTGCACAAAGGGCAACGCGCTCGCTCGCCTTTGCGAATGGATCGGGTTGACAATGAGCGACGTAATTGCTTTTGGAGACAGCGGAAACGACCTGTCTATGGCGGATCACGCAGGGATGTTTGTTGCAATGGGAAATGCGGAGCGAGACGTTTTACAACGCGCGGGGATGATTGCACCCAGCGTGCAGGACGATGGTTTTGCGGCAGTGGTTGAGACCGTGTATGGCGCATGCTGATCTACCGCTCGCTACTCCGGCAAAGCAGATCGCTTCGCTACCATTTCAGAACACTTTCAGGCATCATTGCTGAAAAAGATTCCTATAGAAAGAACCACCTATCGCTTCATCCTGCGACAAGTGGTTCTTTCTTCTGAGTACAGATTTTTCGGGGGACAGCCCAATTATAGAAAATATGCTATGCTTCTTCGGTTAATCGCATCATTCGATAACCGATTCCAACATGCGTTTGAATGAGCTTTTGTCCCAGCAAAGGTTCCACCTTTTTACGCAGGGTTGCCATGTAGACGCGCAGGGTAGGCGTATCGTTTGGCAGTGTGTTTTGCCAGATCTCCTTGAGAATGAGGTTGTGCGTAAGCACCTTTCCAATGTTATGCGCAAGCAGGCAGAGCAGCCTGTATTCGATGGGGGAAAGGTGAATTTCCTCCTTGCCGATAAATACGCACCCCGCGGCATAGTCGATCTTTAGATCGCCATTCTCAAAGATAGATTCGTTTAGGGTGCCGTGCTCCTGCATGAACTGCACGCGCCGGAGCGCAACGCGGATACGCGCGAGCAGCTCATCCACGGAAAACGGCTTGGTCAGGTAGTCGTCTGCGCCTGCATCCAGCGCTTCTATTTTATCTGCGTCGTCGCTGCGGGAGCTAACCACAATGATCGGAAGCTGAGACCACGCGCGTGTTTTCTTAATGATTTCCACACCGTCCAGATCCGGCAATCCCAAGTCGAGAATCATGATATCCGGCCTTTGCGAGAGGGAAGCGAGCACAGCCGCGCCTCCCGTTTCTACCGCGACTAGACGGTATTGCTGCGATTCCAGCGTCAGGGTTATTAGATTGCGAATGGGTTTGTCGTCCTCCACGACGAGTATCAGCGGTTTATTCATTCAAATTTAACTCCGATCTTTGAAGCGTAAACGAAAAAATCGAACCCTGCGGGGTATTGTCCGCAACGCCGATCTCTCCGCCGTGCGCAGAGATAATTGCGCGGCAGAGCGCAAGACCAAGGCCGAGGCCTCTTCTCGCGTCCCCGCGCATACCCGCGCTTGTGAAAAACATATCGAATACATGCTCCTTATTTTCGTCTGAAATCCCGGGTCCGTCATCCGAAACGCAGAAGCGGACAAAGCAGCCGTCCTCTTCTGCGCGGAGCTTAATATGCGATCCGGAGGGCGTATACTTAACGGCATTTTCGAGGAGATTGAGCAGCACCTGCACAATAAGCGGCGCATCCATGTTTGCCATTAAAAGATCATCGTCAATTTCAACGAGAATCTCATGCTGCTCTGCGCGACGGCCGATTCGGGAAAGCGCGCTTTCAACGACATCCGAAACCAACTCCGGCTTGAGGTTGAGCAGAATCGAGCTATCGTCCA
>CAYVAO010000489.1:0-1913 GCA_964448895.1 uncultured Christensenella sp. | reverse complement strand
GCGGCTGACGCACCTAGCCAATGTGCAGGGGGAGCGCAACCAGCGCGTCTTTATCGGAGATGAAGTGGGCAAGCTCGCGGAGGATGAGGACGGCGGCAAACCCGTGTTGCACTACGAGCTCATCATCGACGGCATCCCCTACAATCCGCTATTCTATATCGACTGATATTGAAAAACACAATAAAAAGCAGGATGGCTTGGCGCCATCCTGCTTCTGTTTGGATTCTTATTTCATTTCATTCAGCCGCGCTTCCAGCTTTTTCTTCACCCGCTGGATCGCGTTATCCACGCTCTTGGTCGTAATTTGCAGATAGTCTGCAATCTGCTGGTAGGAGTATCCATAGAGATACAACCCCAGCACATCGCGCTCCAGCTTGCTCAGCGAGTGCTCAATGCTGTCCGCAACCGCAGACCAGTTCTCCTTGCCGATGAGCACCTCTTCCGGATCGCTGATGCGGGTGCTGGTGAGCACGTCGATCAGCGGGCGCTCGGTTTCGCCTTCGTTCACCGAGCGGTTGAAGGAGATATAGCTATTCAGCGGCGCGTGTTTTTTGCGCGTTGCGGCCTTGATGGCGGTGATGATTTGCCGCGTGATGCAGAGCTCGGCAAAGCCGCGAAACGACGATTGCCGGTCAAACTGATAGTCCATGACCGCTTTATACAGCCCGATCATGCCCTCCTGAATGATGTCCTCGCGATCCGCGCCAATCAGAAAATACGTGCGCGCTTTGCTGCGGACAATCTGCTTATAACGCGCGTAGAGCGCCTCCTCGGCGCGCGCGTCGCCCGCGCGATGCAAGCGAAGCAGTTCCTCGTCGGCAAGCGCCTCGTAGTTCGTCATTCCGCCTTATCCTGCCTCTTTTTCTCAAACATGAGGATGCCCGCGGCAACGCCCGCGTTGAGCGAGCCGATCTGGCCGTATTGCGGAATGGAAACGAGGAAGTCGCACTTTTCAGCTACAAGCTTGCTCAGCCCCGTGCCTTCGCCGCCGATAACCAGCGCGAGCGGGCCGTTGAGGCCCTGCTTGGTCATGGGCTGACCCTTCATGTCCGCGCCCGCGACCCAGAGCTTTGCGCGCTTGAGCTCGTCCAGCGCGGCGGGAATATTCACCACGCGCGCAATCTTAACGTGCTCCGTTGCGCCCGCGCTCGCCTTTACGGTTGCCGCGGTGACGGAGGCGCTCCTGCGCTTTCCGATGATCACGCCGTGTGCGCCCGCGCACTCCGCGCTGCGGATGATGGAGCCGAGGTTGTGCGGGTCGAGAATGCCGTCGAGTACGACGACGAACGGGTCTTCATTTTTCTCGCGAGCCACAGCGAGGATGTCCGCGACGGTGCAGTATTCAACGCCCGCGGCATACGCCACGATGCCCTGATGGTTGCCGGGTTTGCCGCCGTGTCCAAAGGGCAAACAGATTTCGTCCAGATGACGCTTGTCCACCTCGCGGATGACGAGCTTTCTTTCGCGCGCGAGGCCGAGGATCTCACGCAGGGAGCCGTCCGGCTCGCCGACGACCTCAATGCGATCGATACTGCGTTCGCTCTTGATGGCTTCCTTGACGGCGTTACGGCCGAGGATGAGGAAGGGGAGTTCGTCCTGCTCCTGTGCGTTGGGTTCGTCCTCGGCGAGGCGGTCGCGAAGACGCATTTCCTCCGCGCGGCGGTCGTCATACGGCTTTTTCCCGTAGGGCTTTCTCTCGTAGGGCTTGTTTTCGTAAGGCTTGTCTCCAAACGATTTTTCACCATACGGTTTATCGCCATAGGTTTTCTTTTCGTAGGGTTTGTCCCCGTACGTTTTCTTCTCATACGGCTTGTCGCCGAAAGAGCGCTCGCCGTACGGCTTTTTCTCGTACGGCTTTTTTTCGTAGGGCTTGTCTCCATAGGAGCGCTCGCCGTACGGCTTTTTCTCGTAAG
>CAYVAO010000488.1:0-1924 GCA_964448895.1 uncultured Christensenella sp. | reverse complement strand
GTCGTATTTACCGTAGACCACGCGATTTCGCAGCTCCGCCATCGTGTCCTCGGTTGGCGCGGGCATCATGCCGCCAAAATACGCATCCTTATCGCCGTGGATCTGATCCACCGTACAACGCGCGGTATTGAGAATCACCGTCAGCGGATAGGTAGACGAGCCGTGCATCGAGTCAAACAGGATTCTCGGCCCGCGCGCGCGGATGGCATCCGTATCGATGACGCCGAGTACCGCGTCTATGAAGTCGTTGAACGGGTTTTTGAGATAGGACAGCAGCCCTTTTTTCTCCGCTTCCGGAAGAGAGATTGCTTTCACCTCCGACAGCGCGTTGATCTCGTGCTCCAGCCGCTCGGTCACGTCCAGCGGTGCATCGCGACCTTCCTCAACGATAATCTTGATGCCGTTGTAGTTGCTCGGGTTATGCGAAGCCGTGATCTCGATACCGCGGTAAAGCGAGTTTTGCTTGACGAGGTACATCACGAGCGGCGTCGGCACGCTGCGCTGCATAAACCAGACATGGATGCCGTTTGCAGCGAGCACTTCCGCCATCCACGTTGCCGCCTCAGCAGAAAGAAATCGGCGGTCGAACCCAATCACCACAGGTTTGTCCGTCTTGCCGTCCGCAACCAGGGTTTCCGCCAACCCTTGCGCTACGAGCTGAATATTCGCCATGTAGAAGTCTTTTCCAATCTCCGCGCGCCAGCCGCCGGTTCCGAAGCAAATCATAACATATCCTTTCGTAAAACGAGAATGATCTGATCCCGATCATTCTCTAAAATTACTAATTCAATTCTGTAGGAATGATTACCCTTTTTGGTTTCGATATTCATACGCGCTCATGCCCGTAATCTTCTTAAACGTCCGCGCAAAATGCCCGGGATCGCAATAGCCGACGTGCTCTCCGATATCGCCGATCTTCAGCTTCGGGTCGGCGAGCAGTTGCTGTGCGCGCTTGATTCGAATCTCGTTGAGCAGATCGTAAAAGCTCTTCTCCAGATGGCGGTTGAGCAGTTTGCTCAGGTGCCATTGGGACACATAGCAGTGATCGGCAACGTCCTGCAGCGTGAGTTTATCCGCATATCGCTGCTCCATATATTGCACCGCCTCGCGCACAAGAAAGCTGCCCGCAGGCTGGTTTTCCTCGACCGTATCCTCCTGCGTCAACCCCGCCGCGCGCAGGTTTTCGCTCATCGTGCGCATGGCCTCGTTGATTTCGTCCATCTTGGAAGGCTTGAGCAGCAGCCGGGTCACGCCGAGGCGAATCGCCTCCTGTGCATAGCTAAAATCGCGATATCCCGTGAGTACCGTCACTTCCAACGCGGGAAACTCGCTCTTGAGTCCCGCGAGCATGGTCAGCCCATCCTGATCCGGCATCTTGATATCGGTGATGACGATCTGCGGCTGATAGCGGCGAATCATCTCCGCGCCGATTGTTGCGTTTTGCGCGGTGGCGACCACTTCGCAGCCAAAGCCGGACCAGTCGACGACCTTTTTCAGGCCTTCGAGTATGATCGCCTCATCGTCAATTAAAACCACTCGAATCATCGGGATTCTCCTTCCCGACCATTATAGCACAATCGCCTGTCAAAAACGGAGTGACCTCACCCTTTGACCGCGCCGACCCTCAGGCCCTTGATGATGATATTTTGCAGTAGAACGTAGACTATCAGCACCGGAACCACCACCAGCACGACGGAAGCCGCCATGAGCCCGTAATTCACGCCCGCCTGCGAGCTGATCTCGTTGATCAGGAGCGTAATCGTCTTCTCCTTCGGGTAGCGCAGGAAAAACGTCTGCGTAAACAGGTCGTTATACGACCAGAGGAAGGAAAAGATCGCGACCGTCGCAAACGAGGGCTTGGCGACCGGAATGATGATCTTGAAATAGCTCTGCATTACATTGCAGCACTCAAAGTAGGCCGCCC
>CAYVAO010000487.1:0-1927 GCA_964448895.1 uncultured Christensenella sp. | reverse complement strand
CAGCGGGCACACGGACAAAACCTGGGGCACACGAACCTACTACGCTACCTAAGGAGGCAACGATTTCTACAGCTAAACGCGAACCGATCGCGGCTTGACTGCCGCGCAAAAATAATACGATTGGTGCGCCAATCAAAAATAGCATATAATAGAAATACAGACGACGCAATGAACCCGAACGGTTTTGCGGCATGCAATCAAAGGCGTTTTGGCGGGCATGATGCACCGAAAGAGCGCGGACTGTTTTTGCGCGGAGTAACCACGCAAATTAAATTTGAATTTTTGGCGGGATGGACTGCCCGCCGGGGAATAGAGCAATCTTGTGCGGGATGCGCAATCAGTTTTTAGCGGGCAGAATTCCGCCTGCGCAATCAGGAATTCGTATGGGAAGAATAATCAGAAATTGGGGAAATTATAAATGGCAAGTAATCTAAAGATCATTCCGCTTGGTGGGATGGGCGATATCTGGAAAAACATGACCGTATTTGAGTACAACGGAGATATCGTTGTTGTGGACTGCGGCGTGAGCTTTCCCGACGACGACATGCCCGGCATAGACATCGTGATTCCAGATATGACCTATCTACGGGAGAATCGCGACAAGCTCAAAGGATTTCTCATTACACACGGTCATGAAGACCACATCGGCGCGCTGCCCTACGCGCTCAAGGAATTTGACGTACCGGTTTACGGAACGGCGTTTACCGTTGCGTTGATCGAGCACAAACTCGACGAAGCGCGCGTTTCAAGCAAAAAGCTCACGGTCGTGAAGCCCGGCGATCATGTTGAAATCGGCTGTTTCAAGGTGGAGTTCATTAAAACCGGCCATTCCATTGCGGGTGCGGTTGCGCTGGCCATCAATACGCCAATCGGCACGGTTATCCACACCGGGGATTTTAAAGTGGACTTTACGCCGATAGACGGCGAACCGATCGACATTATCCGCTTTGCGCATTACGGCTCGCGCGGGGTACTCGCGCTTATGAGCGACAGCACGAATATCGAAAGTCCGGGTCATACGCAGAGCGAAAGAGAGATTGGCAAAACGTTTGAGTACTATTTCGACGTGGCGGAAGGGCGCATTATTGTTGCGTCTTTTGCCAGCAACGTTTACCGCATTCAGCAGGTTGCGGATGTTGCCGTCAGCCACGGACGCGTGCTCTGCTTTCAGGGCAGGAGCATGGAGCAGGTGGTGCTGATTGCGATGCGCCTTGGGTATCTCAAGATACCGCCGGAGAGCATCGTTAAGGTGGATCAGCTCAAGCGCTACCGTGACGACCAGATTTGCGTCATCACAACCGGTAGCCAGGGCGAGCCCATGAGCGGACTGTTTCGCATGGCGACCGCCACGCACCGGCTGAACATTGGCAAAGCCGACACGGTGATCATCTCCGCGTCTGCAATTCCGGGCAACGAAATCGGCGTTTCCCGCGTGATCAACCAGCTTTATCAAAAAGGCGCACAGGTCATCTACAACCGTATGGCGGACGTACACGTTTCCGGCCACGCTTGCCGCGAGGAACTGCGGCTGATGATGGAGTTGACCAAGCCGAAGTTTTTCATCCCTGTCCACGGCGAATACCGCCATCTCTACATGCACGGTAAGCTCGCGGAGGACATGGGAATTCCGCAGGAGAACACGTTTATCATGGATTGCGGAGACGTCGTAGAGCTCACGCAGCGCCAGGGCAAGAAGGCCGCAAGCGTCACCTCCGGCGCAGTGATGGTGGACGGCATCGGCGGAATCGACGACGTGGTGCTCAAGGACAGGAAGACGCTTTCGCAGGACGGCCTCGTGGTCGCGGTGCTGACGATAGACAGCGAGACGGGCCGTATGCTTGCGGCGCCGGAGATCGTCTCTCGCGGGTTTGTATATATGCGCGACAGCGAAGAGCTGATTGCCGATACAAAGGCACTGCTCGTGAAT
>CAYVAO010000486.1:0-1941 GCA_964448895.1 uncultured Christensenella sp. | reverse complement strand
GCACGCGATTTCTCGACGATCAGCTAGATTAACCAGATCGACCTTATCCATTTTCCGGAAAATCTGGCGACCAATGAGTCGAACGCGTTGGCGGGCACGCTGCGCGACGCGGTGAAATATAACCGCAACTCCACGACGATATCGCACGCGAACGGATTGTCGATCTATTTCCCGTATCAGTCGATGAGAAGCGTCAGCACCGCGATCAAGACGTATGATGCCATCGGACTTGACAAGAGCTACTCCGACTGCATCAAGAGCTTTGCTTCCGTTACCGCGGGCGGACAGGTTGCCAGCGGTTCGAGCGAGAACCCGCTCGGAACCCTTCTTGGCGATAATACGGGCAGTCTGCTCGGCTCGCTGCTTGGCGGAACGGTCAGCAGCAGCGACACCGCGAGCGGCGCAACCGATACGGTGACGCAATTGCTCGACCTGTTCCTGAGCAATCGCAGCGTGGTGACGGGTGACAAGGATTCCAGCTGGGTGGATGAGGATTTGGTTCGCGGCTCGATTGCGAACTATCAGGAGAATAACGCGGGCTTTGCGAACCTGATACTCACCTATAAAGGCGAAACGCCGACGCTGGTACTCACGGAAGAACAATGGAGCAGCGTGGTCACGCTGGAACAAAACGTCTATGTGGACGACGGCACCGGCTATATCGATCTCGGCCTCGACAACGTTGCTGATTACGACGCGGATAACGATCTCATCATGGCGTACGACGGCACGTGGCTTTCCCTCAACGGGCAGATTGTCGCATACTATCTCGTCAGCGAGGATCAGGTTGACGAAAGTTATACGATCCTTGGCCGGGTTCCCGCGATGCTAAACGGTACGCGCGTAAACATCATCCTGCGTTTTACGAGCGATACCCCCTATGGCGAAGTGCTCGGCGCGCAGTATGACTACGACGCGGCCTCGACGGACACAATCATGAAGGGACTTGTTGAAATCGTCTCGGGAGACAAGATCGATTTCCTCTGCGACTATTACAACTATGATGGAACGTTTAACGACGCCTACTATCTTGGCGAGCAGATGATCGCCACCGGCAGCTGGGAAATCGGCAATGCGCCGCTTGGCGACGGCGTCAAATGGGATATGGCGTACCGCATCACCGACCTTTATGGCGGTCAGTATTGGACGCCGACGGTGAAGAACTACTAATTCAATCAAACAATCAAAGACAGCACGCGGATGACACCAGCGTGCTGTCTTTTTTGCTTAAATGTATCAACCGATTGAATCCAGATTTGATTGACAAATATAATTGAGACGGTATAGTAAGGGACATGAATCAAGCAATGAATGTAGCACCACTCAAACGAACAGATAAAAAGAGAGCGGCATTGGCGGTTGCGAATGCGTTCTTTGATTACCCGTCTCTGAAAGCGTATTTCCCCAATCCGGTGAGCCGCAAATGGAAGCTGCCCTGGTACATGGAGCATGTACTGAACAGCGCGCTAAAATACGGCGAGGTGCTGACGACAGAAGACCTCTCCGGCGTGCTGTTTCTGCTGCCGCCGGGGCATACGAGGCTGACCGACTGGGAGTATATCAAATGCGGGTTTCTCGCAGCACCGATCGTCGTCGGAATCAGGCGATATGCGTTCGTCAATGACAGCGAAACATTTCTGGCCGAGCAGCAGGAGAAACTGACGCAAGGACGCCCGCACTACTATCTCTGGGGAATCGCGGTAGACCCTTCGCGGCAGCGCACCGGCGCAGGAACCGCGCTATTGAACACCTTGTTTGACAAGGCGGATCAAGAAGGGATGCCTGTTTACTTGGAGACACACCAGCTGGCTAACGTTGCTTATTATGAACAGAGGGGGTTCCGGCTGGTTCATGCGGGTGAGATGCCGGGCGATCACCTGCCGTTTTGGTGCATGCTCCGCGAAGCAAGATAACGGATTCGCAGAAACGAACTAGAGTGTG
>CAYVAO010000485.1:1550-1943 GCA_964448895.1 uncultured Christensenella sp. | reverse complement strand
GTTGCAAGAAAGATACCCGACTCTGTGGAGATTATCGGTGTCGATGCGTTTTATCCGTATAACCATATCATTCAGATTCACCTGCCTGATAGTGTGACAGAAATTGCAGAAGATGCGTTTGATATGTGCAGCGATTTGGAATCCATTCAACTGCCGCCAAAATTAAAAATCATCAGTCGTGCAACGTTTGGCGGCTGCACTTCTCTTCTCAAGGTCGAAATGGGCACGTCGATTGAGAAAATTGATGAATATGCATTTGCTAACTGCTACAGTCTGGAACGCGTCAATCTGGAAAACACGCGAATTACCGTTTTAAACAGCAACGTGTTCTCGTATACACGTCTCAGGAACGTTGTACTGCCGGACACGCTTCGGGTCATCGAGACGGACGCA
>CAYVAO010000485.1:0-1540 GCA_964448895.1 uncultured Christensenella sp. | reverse complement strand
GCGCCAGCGACGGCAGCGTGCATGCCGTTATCAGCGCGTCCCGCGACATCACCGTCTGCTCGGACGATATTGTTTTTCAGCACGATGCGTTTGCCGAATGCGACAAGCTGCGAAAGATCATTTTTACGAAGGGTGTCCCCAAATCGATGGGTAAGGATCTGTTTCGCGCAAAGGGAGAATCGCGGGATAGAAAGTACTTTTTAAGTGGATATTATGAGTCCTTTGGGAAGGAAATCCCTTATCCCACGCTCTATTACACCGCCGAATACGCCAATCAATGGGCACCAAACGGTGAAACCGAGTGGAACGGCTACCCGATTCAACAGCTGACCGCGAAGGAAGAGCGAACGCTGGCAGCCAAGACGGAACGGCACGAATACACGCCTGCGAGCGAGTCTGTGACCGATGATTATGAAGCGGGCGACGGCTGGGTATTCGACAGCGGCAAGCTGCTTCTGACCACAAATCGCGGACTTGTTGATTTTACCGCCAATGAGATGGATGATTCCTTCAATTACCGGTACAGCCATTTTCCGAGCGAGGTAGATACGATTGTGATCGGCAAAGACGTTACTTACGTTTCGCCTGTCGCAACCTATGGATTTTGGTATTTCTCGCCTACGAAGATTCAAGTTGAACCGGGAAATCCGTATTTCGTTTGCGAAAATGGATGGATTGTACAGGCAAAGACGAAAACGTTGGTCTGCCCCGAGAACTACCCGGATTTCGGCAAGACAACCGTGTTGAACACCCTGCCGGATCACACGCGCATCATCGGGCAATCCGCGTTTGACCAATTTTATCTGCCCTATTGGTATGACGATCAAAAACGGGCGAAAATTGAGAAGGTTGCGTTTCCTCGCGACCTCATCGTCATCAGTCAGGATGCATTCTCCAACTGCGAACAGATTAAGTATATTGATCTGCCGCCTCGGTTGGTGAGCATTGGAAATTACGCTTTCTATGAATGCAGCGGGTTGCAGGAAGTTCGGTTAGGGCCTGTGCGGTCAATTGGAATGAGCGCCTTTTATCATTGCCGCGAGCTTGCTGCCATCAATCTGGAGGATACGCGAATCACAACGCTGCGGTCTGCTACTTTCAGCGAATGCAAAGCTTTGCCGGTCGTGATATTGCCGGAAACGCTTCAAATGGTCGAAACGGAGGCATTTGAAGCCTGCGAATCACTGGAAACCGTCTTTTTTCTCTCCGACCATGTCGCGATACAAAGCAAAGCGTTCGATAATTGTATCGGACTCAAGTACATGATCTTTGCCAAAGGCGTTCCGGCCTCTTTTGGCGAATCCGTTCTGGGTGAAACCGCGAGTACGCCGGACGGAAGGTATTACATTTCAGGTTATAGGGAGACACTATCGAGGCCAATCCCCTACCCGACCCTGCTCTACACCGCAGCCTATGCGGGCGAATGGGCGCCCAACGGCGAAACCGAGTGGAACGGCTACCCGATTCAGCAGATTTCGCAGGAGGAGCTTGATGCGATTCTCGCCGAGGCGCGAGGCAAAACGCCTCCCGCACCGGTCAC
>CAYVAO010000484.1:0-1947 GCA_964448895.1 uncultured Christensenella sp. | reverse complement strand
TAGCTTGCGACGATGCCCGCGATGGCGAGCTTGCTCTTGATGATGCCGAACACCTGGGTCACGATAAACATCATCATAAACCCGAAGAAGAACATCGGCCACATGCCGTTGCCCGCGCAGATGGCGACCACCGCGCCGTGAAACGCAACAAACACTTCTAAAAACGTGAGCCAACCGATCTTGGTGTGCCAGCTGGTGCGCGCAAGCGACATTTGCCCCATGAGCAGGAAGAGGTACAGGAAGCCAAGCAGGTGACCCGCCGTGCCTTCCATCGGATGGAACCAGAAGGTGAAGACCACCGCCCACGCGATGTAGAAGCCGTGTATTTTTTGCGTTGCGGCAACGCCAAGCGGAGGCAGATAGACCTTCTTGCCAAAGAAGAGTCCGCGACGGCTGTTGAGCAGGATCAGCATCATCACGAGCATGACGATGACGGAGCCCTGTGAGCTCATCACCGGCGTAAACTGCGCCAGCGCGTCGTAAAACAGCGTGGTTTGCACCAGATGCAGCGTGATGAACACAGCGTTTGCGATCAGGAGCTGGAGATTGTATCGGCCGATCGTACCCGCTTCGGGCCAGGGATCGTCTTTCAGCTTTGCAATCAGCACCCAAACGGTGATCTGGTGCGCAAGATACAGCGCCCACATACTGATAGAGGCCCAGAGTTCGGGATGCGGCAGTTTCCAATAATACCAACTGGCTCCGCTATCCGGCAACAGCTGCGCGCGAAACGGCGCAAGCAACGGCGAAACAAGCCACGTTGCCGCAACCATTGCAAACGAAAAGAGAAACACAAACCAGAGAGCGGATTTCAAGCTGTAGGCTTTTTTTGATTCCATGTGTTACCTCCGGATATAGACTCGTAAAGAATCGTCTGTGCTCTTATTGATCGGGCAGAAGAAAGGCAAGCATTGCGCTTGCAGCCTGCTCCTGCTGCGCTTCGCGAGAGATCGAGGCGACGCCGTCGCCTTCCTGCACGCCATAGTTGCCAAACTGTGCGTGGTTGCCGCCCTCTATGCGCAGCACATTGGAAACACCCGCAAGTTTGCTCTTGTTCAGCATGATATCTTCGCTGCCGTAGATGCAGAGCGTGTTAATCGGGCTGTCGTTGACGGGATAGGCGCCGAGCTGGATCAGGCCGGAGAGCTTATCCTCGTTGCCCGCAACATAGCTGCTTGCCATCGCGCCGCCGAGCGAATGCCCGCCGATGTACCAGCGCGAAACGGCGGGAACCGCGTCGTAAACCTTGTCCGCGGCGTGAATGCCAAACACCGCGAGGCGGAACGGCATCTTGACCAAAACGACGGTTACGCCGCCTTGACGGATGCGCTCCAGCAGCGGCAGATAGGCCGTCTCTTCCACTTTGCCGCCGGGGTAAAAGATCAACCCCGTACCCGTATCGGCTCCTGCATCCGGCGCAAGGATTGTGAGATCGCCTTCCTGCCGGATGGACGCGCTTTCGAGCAGCGAGAGCGCCGTCTCGTCCGCGTGGCGGTAGTCGTTGACATAGGCCAGAAACGCGATCGCAAGAAAGACAAGCAGCACCGCCAGCGCGATGAGAATATAGAAACCCGCTCGTTTCCGGGTGGTTCGTTTTTGCTCCATTCGAATTCTCCTTCCGAAAATCTGAACCATGCAACGCGACAGATGAAGAGTTGCATACTTCGATTTTACCGGCCAAAACAAACGGAATCAATCCTCCCGCGTGACTTTCTCACGGGCAGGGGATGCAGCGGTAGGCGAAGATCGTTACCGTTCCTTTGCCGGGGTAGGTCTTGGTTTCGTAGAGCTTGGGGAAGGCCTTGATGAGATCGGTAAGCTTGGTAAACCCGTAGGTCTTGCTGTCAAAATCCGGCATGACGCGTTTGATATAGCCGCCCGCGGAGGAGATGTTGACCCATCCGTCGGCATCCTGATAGCGCTCGCTTGCAGTCTTGAGGTGGCTGT
>CAYVAO010000483.1:0-1954 GCA_964448895.1 uncultured Christensenella sp. | reverse complement strand
TTTGCCTGCGACTGGCATCGATTTTCAACCACAGACCCGATACGCGGATACCAAAGTTAGTATAGTACACTCAAACCACAAATTGCAATGTATTTTTTTGTATAAAATGTCCGAACAAATCCAATGGTTGGGCGTTTTTTCTGCTTTTTATGCGTGTATTTCAGCTCTTTATGCTATATAAAAAAGGAGCACTCTACTATATTTAGTGCTCCTTTTCGATCAAAACGCCTTATCTATGGGCGGGCTCGTCCTCGCCGTATTGCGCGCGCGGGCCGCCGACATACTTGGGTCTGGTCTTTGCTAAAATGAAGGAAGCCTCGCCGATCTTGCGCTGGTCGATGTGGACCGGCACCACGACGGGATGCAGATGCATGCCGATCAGCGTGCCGCCGATGTCCATGCCGAGCGCGGCTTTGCCATCCACGTTTTCCACCATCACTCGGTCGGGAATGCGGTTATACGCTTCGGTCGCGAATGCACCGCCCGCGTGCAGCCAGGGCCGTACCCATACTTCCTGCAGGCGATATTGCTCCATGCAAGCACGGCTTGTGCAGATGGCGCGGTTGATGTGCTCGCAGCCCTGCACGGCCAAATATAACCCCGCCTCGGTCACCTTTGGCAAGATCGCGTCCATCACGGCTTTTGCCGCCTCTTCGCTGGAAGCGGAGCCGATGCGCTTGCCTACGATTTCGCTCGTCGAGCAGCCGATGATGAATATATCGCCCTTGCGATAGTCCGCGCTCGCGAGCAGGTGGTCGACGGCCTCCGCCGCCTGACGGGTTAGTTCACTGTAATCCATGTTCTCTTCACCTCTGTGGTTTGCTTGTAAGTCATGCGCAATTTGCGCATACCTGCTACAGAAACACAGTATAGCACAATATGCGTGATTTCTCCGCGCATTTTTCACGGAAAATGCGTGAAACTTGTATGTTATACTGGTGTCATGAACTGGATTGAACCCTTGATGGGTTGGTATCAAAACAATGCGCGGGATTTGCCCTGGCGCAGAACACAGGACGGCTACGCGGTCTGGGTCAGCGAGATCATGCTGCAGCAGACGCGTGTTGCCGCTGTGATTCCGTATTACGAGCGTTTTTTACGCGAGCTGCCGGATATCGCCTCGTTGGCACAAGTGGATGACGACCGTTTGCACAAGCTCTGGGAGGGCTTGGGCTACTATAGCCGCGCGCGCAATCTCAAGCGCGCCGCGGGAGAGATCGTTTCGCGATACGACGGTAGTATGCCGCGGCACTACGACGATCTATTGACGCTCTCCGGCATTGGCGAATACACCGCGGGCGCGATTGCGTCCATCGCCTTTGACGAAGCGGTGCCCGCCGTGGACGGAAACGTGCTGCGCGTCTACGCGCGGCTCTTCGGCGAGGCGCGGGATCTTCGTGATCCCGCGTTCAAAAAAGAGGTACGCGCGTTTCTTTTGCCGCTCATTCCTGCGGATCATCCCGGCGCGTTCAACGCGGCGCTGATGGAGCTGGGCGCGACGGTTTGTCTGCCAAACGGGCAGCCGAAGTGCGGCGAGTGCCCCGTGCGGGAATACTGCGTCGCATTCCGCGAAAATCGGACGGCGGAGCTGCCCGTGCTCTCCGCGAAAAAAGCGCGAAAGATTGAACGCAAGACGGTCTTTGCGCTCACGATCGAAGGTCAACTCATAGGCTTCCGTCGACCCGACAACGGCCTGCTCGCGGGATTGTGGCAGTTGCCGGAAGCGGCGGGGGAATTATCGGACGCACAATGCGCCGCGTGGCTCGGCGAGCACGGCATCAACCCCGTTGGCGAACTGCGCTTCTACGAGCGCAAACATATCTTTACCCATATCGAGTGGCATATGCGCGTTTGCGCGGCGGAGGTTTCAGCGAGAATCCTGCCGGGAGGCTGGATTCTGCTCGACGAATCGCATGCGCTCCCGACGGCGTACCGGGTGTGCTTATAACAAAAG
>CAYVAO010000482.1:496-1960 GCA_964448895.1 uncultured Christensenella sp. | reverse complement strand
ATTTGCTGGATCAAAGTAGACTCGACAGCACGCTTCAGCAACACGCACCTTCGCTGGTGCTCTGGACCAAACTCGGTGCGTATTTCAAACGCGGCAAGCTGATAACGGTGCTGCCCACAAGCGACACCCCTGCTCCGCTGCCTAAGCGCGGTGAAACGCAGGATCATTCCAGCCCGGAGCGCTTGTTATACGCCGCGGAAGGATCATCCTCGCTGCATGTATATACGCATACCAAAATGACTTGGGCGCAGGATACTTATTTTGAGATGGACTATTCTTATTCATTGAACGTATATAACACCGTCTCAGACGAGTTGTATTTTTCAATCGAACGGTTAACGACGGACTCTCGCACGGATAAAGAGCCGCTCGATGAAGAATTGCATGTAACGTTTCATGAAGACGGTCATCTGGAATATACCAAAGATACCTGGAGCGGGCCCACTATTATCAATCTTAACGATCCGACGATTCAAATAAATCACGAACTAAAGATGGCCCTGCCCGGCGGATATCGCCTGCAGAATACGAAGAACGGCGTCGATATCGGTGGTTTTCTGTTTCAGGATGTGTTCGAGGGGATAACTCCGCTCTGGAACGCGGATATCGTCGTCTGTAAAAAACGGAACTATCGACTGGTCTATCAATATATTCTCCCGTAACCCCACTATTCAGATTTCGATGAGTGCATATCAGTAATCAATCACACGGAGGTAAACATGGAACTCTCAGCATCGCTCAAATATGTCATGATGCGCGCGCAGGCGGAAGCATACGCTGCGAAGTACAAGGGCAACCCGACGGTTGAGTTTGTCTTTCTCGGGCTGTTAAAGCTCGCCGAGGTGCAGGCGGATACTTTTGCTCCCGGCTCACGCCATATGAAGGAACTCAACGCGGATATCGAGGCGGTCAAACAGAAGTTTGCGCTCGCCGGAATCGATACCGGTCGTACGCGCTCGCTGCTGCGCGCGCTGCTTCTCAGCGGCGCCACTCCAAGCGGCGACGATGTCATTTCCGAGCGGCTCACGGTTGCGGTCGGCCTCGCGCAGGCGCGCGGTATGAGCGATCTTTGGGCACAGGATTTGCTCTCCTCCATTCTCGAAAAGCCAACGGACACGATTTTACAAATCTGTCCTCTGAAACAAGCAAAAGAGAATGCGGGAGGAAACGCGGCCTGCGATCCTGCGAAAAAGGCGGAAGAGATGAGCCTTGCGTTTTTACCGGAGCTCACCTGTCGTATTCGCCATATGCGCGCGAAGCTTCTCTCTACCGTGCACGGGCAGGATCACGTCGTGCATGCGTTTGCAGAGGGTATGTTCGCCGCGGAAATGCTCGCGGCATCGGACGAAAAGCGCAAACGCCCGCGCGCAATCTTCGTCTTTGCCGGCCCTCCGGGTGTTGGCAAAACGTTTCTTGCCGAGCACCCGGCGGAAACGCTGGATATCCCTAATAAACGCTTCGATA
>CAYVAO010000482.1:0-432 GCA_964448895.1 uncultured Christensenella sp. | reverse complement strand
CTGTTACTCGACGCGGGTCGTTTGAGCGATCGTTTTCTCGACGTAGAGGTCTCCTTTAAAGACACCATCATCATATTCACCAGCAACGCCGGGCGCTCGCTCTATGAAGGAGACGCGAAGCAGAGCGCGGCTGGCGTTCCTCGTAAGACGCTCATCAATGCGCTGGAAACGGAGAAGAACCCGCAAACCGGTCAACCCTTCTTCCCCGCCGCGATTACGAGCCGAATGGCAACGGGTTGGCCACTGCTGTTCAACCATCTGCAGGCGCATCACCTTGAAAAGATCAGTTGCGGGGAGATGAACCGCTTTTGCGGCTTACTGGAAAAGCAATATGGCATCCATGCCGAAGCCGAAGCGCTGGTTTCAACCTCGCTTCTATTTGCCGAAGGTGGTCAGGCGGACGCAAGAACCCTACGCGCGCAAACCGAGCTG
>CAYVAO010000481.1:0-1960 GCA_964448895.1 uncultured Christensenella sp. | reverse complement strand
AAAAATCATGTCGATTTTACAGAAACATTTCCTCCAAAAGAACAGTCGATTCGTTGGCGGATTTGCTGAATTTTGGCAAAATCCATAAAATGAAGCGGTTTTCGTTGCATGAACGCCTGCGATGATATATAATATGGAAACTCAACGGAACCCGATCTGGCTCAATAGCTGAAACGGAGGCGATCAATATGGAACTTGCGACAAAGCGTAAAACCGATACGCGAAAACTCGCGCGCGCTGGAATTCTGTGTGCGTTGATTATTGTTATGACGGTTGTTCCTTACACCGGTTACATCTACTACGGCCTGATTGAGATTACCACGCTGCATATCGTGGTTGCGGTTGGCGCTGTACTGCTCGGCTGGGAATACGGCGCGGTGCTTGGCCTCGTTTGGGGCGTTACCTGCGTCCTTCGCGCGCTGCCAAACCCGCTTTGGGCGCCGTTTGTCACCCCGCTGATTTCGCTTGTTCCGCGCGTCATCGTCGGCATCGTCGCGGGACTTGCCGCGCAAGGGCTCAGAAAACTTCGCCTGCGCTCCGGCCTCGTGGCCGCGCTCTCCGCGGCTGCCGCTACGCTGCCCAATACCGTGCTCGTGCTCTCCGCGCTGAAGCTCTTCTCCGCGGTGCTCACGGGGCTTCCGCTGCTCGGCACCATCTATGCAACCCTCATCGGGGTCAACGGCTCTATCGAGCTTGTAGCGGCGATTTTGCTCGTGCCCGTGATCGTTGCCGCCGTCAGCCCCAGAGAGATCGTGTTGGGCATCGATATCGGCGCTTCCACAACGAAATTTGCGCTTGTCAAAAACGGCAAGTGTGTCAAAGAATACAGAAAGCCGGACGAGCAGAGCTTTGACGACGCGCTCGAGAGCTTTGGTTACGCGGGTGTGAAGCGCATCGCGATCACCGGCGTCGGTTCCTCGTTCATCAAAGAAAATCTAAAGGGTATCCCAACCGTTCATAAGGACGAGTTTACCTCCGTTTCGCGCGGGGCGACCAAGCTCTCCAGGAAGCTCAATACGCTGGTTGTGAGCGTTGGTACCGGCACGTCCTTTACGCGCATCACGCCCGTTCGCGCGTGGCACGTTGGCGGCACCGGCCTCGGCGGCGGCATGCTCATGGGCCTTAGCAGCAGACTCTGCGGCACGGACGATATGGAAGAGCTGCAACGGCTTGCGGCGGAAGGCGATCTGCATGCCATCGATCTGCAGCTTCGGGATGTGTTTGAAGGCACGCTTTCGCACCTCACGCCCAGCGCGACAGTCGCCAGCATGAGCAAGCTTTCGGAGCAGTCTACGCGCGCGGATATCGCGGCGGGGCTCTGCAATATGATCTTCCAGTCCATCGGCGTGATGGCGGTGTTTGCGGCAAAGCGGCACATGACCCGAACTATTATCATGGTCGGTACGATTACGGACTGGCCGATCGCGCAGCGCAGCCTCGACGAGGTAGCGGCTCTGCATCATGTCACGTTTATTGTGCCCGACCATGCTGCTTTTGCAACGGCGATCGGTGCTGCACTATCCGAGTAGTTTTTTCACCCAACGCTTTTTAAAAAAGGGCGCTTGCGGGCGCTCTTTTTGATGAATACGCAAAAACGAATCAAACAAACGCTTTTGACGAAAAGATTCGCCGAAAGTTACATAGGAGGAAATGTGAAACACAATTCAGTGGCCCTGTTGGGCTTTGGCACGGTTGGCAGCGGTGTATACCGCATCATCAACGAAAACGGCGCGCAGATTGCGCATCGGGAGGGAATTGAGCTCTCCGTCGGTCGCATTTTAGTGCGGGACTTTGAACACGAACCGAATCTGGATCTCGCGCCGCGCGCGCTCTTCACCACGTCGTTTGACGAGATCATCAACGACCCCGCCATCGACGTTGTGGTCGAGTGCATGGGCGGCATCGAGCCGGCGAAGACGTTTATCATCCGCGCGCGGGAGGCGGGCAAGACGGTTGTGAC
>CAYVAO010000480.1:0-1962 GCA_964448895.1 uncultured Christensenella sp. | reverse complement strand
TGTCCATGCCCCAAATCTCATCCATAATCTGCTGTTTGGTAAATACGCGGTTGGGATTGGAGAGCAGTTTATAGAGAATATAAAACTCCTTTTGCGGTAGTACGCTGCAATCGCCCGCAATACAAACGGTCAAATCGTCGTAGCGAAGCTCCGCGTTTTCGAAGCGAATCTTTTTTTCGTTGACGATCTGCGCGCGCTTTAATAGCGCGTTGATGCGCAGAATCATCTCGTTGACGTTGACGGGCTTGACCATGTAGTCGTCCGTCCCCGCGAGAAAGCCGCTCTGCATGTCCTCAAAGTTGTCCTTTGCGGTGATGATGAGAACCGGCATGTTCAGCGCGTTTTGCCGCAAACTCTTGATAAACTCAAAGCCGTTCATGTTCGGCATCATGATGTCCGTTACAACGAGATCGATATACTGTTTTTCGAGCACGTCCCAGGCTTCCACGCCGTCGCGTGCTTCATGGTAGACAAAACCGTTTTTCGAGAGCACGGTGCAAAACAATTCGCGCAGTGCCCGGTCGTCTTCCACGACGAGAATGTGAAACATCGTACCCCTCCTTGATGCTTGACACAAATGCAAAAACTCGCAAAATCTGCGGGTCAACTCATACGATAACAGGGTTACTTCAATTTCTCATCAAATCCGACGCATTACGTCGAACAGGCGAGTCGATCGAGTAACGGAATATGTGTTTATGATAAAACGTCACTCGATCGCATCAAAGCCCTTGCGTCTTGTTGAATAAATCGCTGTCCTGCGGTAACCCGGCATAGAGAACGACGAGCCGG
This sequence comes from uncultured Christensenella sp., assembly GCA_964448895.1. Lineage (GTDB taxonomy): Bacteria > Bacillota > Clostridia > Christensenellales > CAG-138 > UBA7703. The sequence goes on along the minus strand of CAYVAO010000480.1, from coordinate 1,170 downwards.
CCTTCCCGCACGCTGACTTCGGCGGGAGCACCGGTAAAGGCGTTGCTGACCCCCAGCGGGTTTGTGTCCGTCAGCGTCGCGTCGTTGAGCGCATAGGCCAATCCTCGCTCATAGACGCCGATTGCCTCCTTGCCGAAGGAGAAGACGGAGAGGATGCCGCTCAGTCCCGCGCGAAAGCGCAGTGATTCGTTTTGCAAGAACGTGATGGTTTCCCCTTCGCCAAGCAGCGCTGCGCGCGCGCCGTTTTCGCGCAGAAACGCGAGGGTTTGAATGTTTGCCAGCGTGTGATCGAGCCGGCCGCCAACGCCGCCGAGCAGCAAAAACGCGCGATATCCGCGGCTTAGGCCTATCCGCGCGGCGAGCATGGTGTCCGTGTCGTCCTTTTCGACGGGATGGCGAACGACGTTTTCGCTTTCGGGAACATATCCGAGGGAGTCGAAATCCCCGACCACGAGGTCCGCGCGAACGCCGCCCATCTGCGCGTAGCCGCCGTCCGCCGCGATCACGAGATCGCCGCTTTCCGGCTGGAACGGATGGTTCTGCGGCAGCGCGCAGACGATATAGCAAACGGGCGTACGGTTCATATATGGATGTCCGATCTGTGTTTTGCAAGAATTCGCGGAAATGTTGGTTCAATGCTTTTCCGGTTCTTTGCTGTATTTATACCATGTTTTTTCTCGCAAAGAAAGCATATTTGAGCCTTGAAAGTGACGAAACTGGAGAAATATTGCCTGAAAATCGGCGTTTTTTCGCGCGCGGGTATGATATAATAGCGTCTATGATCCAACTTGACCCGTCGTCATGGGATCGGAAGGGGTGCGCGGATTGCCGGGTTTTTTACTGCACGATGAGCTGGATTCCTTCACCGCTGTGGACGTAGAGACGCCGAACCGCTATTCCCGCTCGATCTGCTCGATTGGCATCGTACGCGTGGATGGAGACGAGGCGCCAAAGCGGTTGCACTATCTCGTGAATCCCTGCGACGAGTTCGACGCGGCGAATATCGCCATCCACGGCATCCGGCCGGGGGATGTGGAAAAAGAGCCGTCTCTTTATGAGCTCTGGCCGGAGATCGAGCCGTTTTTTACCGGGTGTCTGCTGGTTGCGCACAACGCACTGTTCGACCTGCCGGTGATTCGAAAGGCGTTGCTGCGCGAAAACCTGTATGCC
>CAYVAO010000479.1:0-1963 GCA_964448895.1 uncultured Christensenella sp. | reverse complement strand
CCATTTATAGTAGTCGGGGTCGGTGGTGTTGACCTCGCGGGAATAGTCAAACGAGTAACCAAGCCGTTGCAGCTGGTTGCGGAAGCGGATGATGTTGTCGTGCGTCACCTTCGCCGGATGGATGCCGGTCTTGATGGCATAGTTCTCCGTAGGCAGACCGAACGCGTCGTAGCCGATGGGGTAAAGCACGTTGTAGCCTTCGAGCCGGCGCTTGCGCGCGATGACGTCCATGGCGGTAAAAGGCCGCGGATGGCCGACGTGTAAACCCTGCCCGGAGGGGTAGGGAAACTCGATCATCGGGAAATATTTGGGCTTTTCCGAGCCGGTGATCGCCTCAAAACAATGCGAGTCCGCCCAGATTTTTTGCCACTTGGCTTCAATACCCTGTGGGTCGTAACGTTCCTGCATGAAACAAAATCCTCCGAAACTATCCTAAATATGTAGGATATCCTCTTTGAGGTGGTTTGTCAATTCTTGGGGGAGGGTCGCGCGGCGAAACCGCGAGAAACATAGCGCAACTCCGCTGGAGAAACAAACACAATCCCTTCCTCTCGCTTTACGCCACCTGAAAATCGTGATACAATTTGCATCGTCCAAAGGCGTCTTTTTAAAACCCATCCCGCGGACAGAAATACGAAATGATAACAGGAGGCGCAGTTTATGGATTCGTATACCGCTCCCTTAACACCCGAACAGCAGTCCCACAACAAGCAGTCCGTCACCGCAATGGTGCTCGGCATCGTGAGTCTGATTGTCACTTGGTTCCCGATCATCGGCCTCGTGCTTGCCATCGTTGGCCTGACCATGAGCCGCTCCAACCGCAAATTTGCGGAGGCGCACGGCTTCAAGGAAAACAGCATGAACACCGCGGGTTATGTCACCAGCATCGTCGGCCTCGTGCTTGGCATTCTGACGATTATCGTAACGGTTCTCGTGATCGTGTTTGGCTTCGTCGTGTTTGCCAACGTCGTGCGTGTGAACGGCTTTCCGCACGTGTTTTATTGATGCGATCCTGATGCTTTAGCCGGAGAGGTTAACCCACTCCGTTTCGTTCAAATCTGACTCATGAGGAGCAATATGTTACCATCTTTTCAGGCTCTCGGGCTGACGATTCCTATGTATGGCGTGATGTCCGCGTTGGGCATGCTCGCCGCGTTCGTACTTCTTGGTCTTACTAGAAAGCACACGCGTTTTTCGGAAGATCAGGCGCTTTCCGCCGCGCTTTGGGCCATCATCATGGGCTTTCTCGGCGCAAAGGTGCTCTACTGGATCGTTGAGATCGATCAAATCATCGCCGATCCGAGCTATCTTCTGCATACCCTGCGGGAAGGATTCGTGTTTTACGGCGCGCTGATCGGCGGACTTGGCGGAGTCGCGATCTATTCGCTGAGAAAGAAACTGCCGTTCTTCTCCCTGACCGATTACTTCATCCCCGGTCTGGTGATTGGGCACGCGTTTGGGCGCATCGGTTGTTTCTTTGCAGGCTGCTGCTATGGTATGGAGTGCGAAACGCCGATTTCGGTCGTCTTCCCGGCGGGCGGCGCCGCTCCGGCGGGGATTCCGCTGCTGCCGACGCAGCTCATGGAGAGCGCGTTTTTATTCCTGCTCTGCGCGTTCCTCGTCTGGCGGTTGACCAAGAAAAAGCCGTTTGGTACGGTGTCCGGCTGGTACATGGTGCTCTACGGCGTATGGCGCTTTGTGATTGAGTTTTTCCGCAGCGACGAGCGCGGCGCGGTTGGCGCGCTGTCCACAAGCCAGTTTATCAGCCTCTTCGTCTTCGCGGGCGGCGTGGCGCTGTTGCTGCTCGTCAAATTCGGCGTGCTGAAAAAGACGGTGCTTGATCTGCCGATTCCGGTGGAGGAAGAGCCGAAGAAGAAAAAGAAAGACAATGTCGAAGCTGCCGAAGAAGCCGTAAAAGAAGAAGAAACGAAACCGGTAGAAGAGAACAAGACGGAAGCACCGA
>CAYVAO010000478.1:0-1963 GCA_964448895.1 uncultured Christensenella sp. | reverse complement strand
TTAGCTTGCTTTTTGTTGAAAATTTGACTAAACTATTTACAATTATAATGATATGTTGAAGGGTCGACATGCCCATTCACGAATATCGTTGCGACAGGTGTGGGAAGGTTTTTGAAGAGCTGATACGTTCGAGTTTCTCCGAGCAGGCGATCGTGTGCCGCCATTGCGGAAGCAGTGAGATAACGCGCGCCCTATCCCTGTTTGGTTTCGCCTCCAAGAGCCATTCTGGAACCACGGTTGCATCCGGCCACAGCTGTTCCGGCTGCCATTCCCATAACTGCAGCCAATGTCATTAAATCGAGCGTATCAAGCGGGTGCTTTAGCGAGTCGAGTCCGGAGAGAATGTGCAAAAGATCTCGATCTGCATTTGTTCATGGTTCATTGAACGAGTTATTGCCCCATCAAATCAGGAGACAAGGAATGACTAAAGCAGAAATTGTAGATGTAATTGCTGAAGGGACCGGGCTGACCAAGCTGGAAACACAGGCCGTGATCGACGGCTTTCTGGCAACTGTGCGCTATGCTTTGCAGAAGAAGGAGCGAGTGGATCTACGCGGTTTCGGAAATTTTTACATCGTCAAGCGGGCGGCCCGTACGACCATCAATCCAGTCTCCCGGGAAACGATAAAAATTCCAGAGCATTTTGCGCCTGTGTTTCGGCCGTCAAAGGAATTGAAGAAATATATCAATGATTATACGGCAAAAAGCTTTTCTGAAGAAGAGCCCATATCCCATCAAGAATAGGAGGTGATCGTCTTGCCGAGCGGGAAGAAACGTAAGCGTCACAAGATTGCAACGCACAAACGGAAGAAAAGACTCCGAAAGGACAGACATAAGAAGAAACTCCGTTGACAAACCTAGGGCTGAGACGCGTTCTTGGCCCTTTTGTTTTGCAGATCTATCCGCCCTGTTGAAGCGCCGGCACGGGCGACTGGAATAGCGGGCATCTGGTGTGTGTTGTTGAAAGCGATCGTATGGATCAGGAAGAGGTTTTCGCAGCGGTTTATTCGGTCTCAGAATTGACGCGCGAGATTAAAAGTCTGCTCGAGGATCATTTGCCGCCCGTATGGCTGCAGGGTGAGCTTTCCAATTTCATCCGTCACAGCTCGGGTCATATGTATTTTTCCCTCAAGGACCAGGACGCGCAGATCGCCGGCGTCATGTGGCGTCAGCGCAACCTGTTGTTGACTTTTACCCCGCGGGACGGCATGCAGGTGCGCGTTTTCGGTCAAGTGCGCGTATATGAAAAGCGCGGCACTTATCAGTTGGATGTGCTCAAAATGGCGCCGGCTGGTGTCGGGGCTTTGCAGGCTGCGTTTGAAAAGCTCAAAGCGCAACTGCACGCGGAAGGTCTGTTTGACGCCGACCGCAAGAGGCCGTTGCCTCGTTTTCCGAACGCAGTGGGCATTGTGACCTCTGCGACAGGAGCGGCCCTGCGCGATATCGTGCAGATCATCCGCCGGCGGGCGCCCGGCCTGCAGATGATACTGCGGCCGACGCTGGTCCAGGGGGAAGAAGCGGCGGAGGACATCGTTCAGGCGATTCGCGAGTTCAACGAGTTCGACCAAGTGGACGTTCTCATCGTCGGCCGCGGTGGGGGATCTCTCGAGGACCTGTGGCCGTTCAATGAAGAAAAAGTAGCGCGGGCCATTCGCGCCTCACACATTCCTGTTGTCTCGGCCGTCGGCCATGAGATCGATTTCACCATTGCGGATTTTGTCGCAGACCTTCGCGCCGCTACGCCCTCAGCGGCTGCAGAGCTGGTGGCGCCTCTGCACAGCGCATTGCGTCAGGACCTGCGAGAGTTGAAGAATCGCTGCCGTCGGGCGTTCGAACGATCGCTGCATCAGCATCGGGATCGGCTGATGCGGCTGCGTTCGCACTATGGCCTGCGCCGTCCGGCGGATTTGCTCTATCAGCGGCGGCAGCGGGTGGATGAGCTGTTGCAGAGCATCCGCTCCAG
>CAYVAO010000477.1:0-1967 GCA_964448895.1 uncultured Christensenella sp. | reverse complement strand
TTGCTCATCGAAGGACTCCCGATCGAAGACCCGGTCGCGTTTAGTAATGCAATATGCGAATTGATGGTGTAAGGGGGAAACGCAGGGGCCTTGCCCCGCCCCGTGCCCTAGCAAAACGGCAGACCTTTCGGTCTGCCGTTTTTGTTTGCGTGCTTGCGTTAGATGATCTCCAGCCGTTTCGCGCGGTTGATGGCGGAGAGAATGCCGCGCAGCGGCGCAAGGCTGATGTTGTGTGAAATGCCCACGCCGAAGACATCTTTTCCGCTCTTGCTGCGCAGGTGGATATACGCCACCGCCTTGGAATCCGAGCCGCTGCGAATTGCGTGCTCTTTATAATCCACAAAGGTGAATTTATCCATCTTCTGCCCGCGAATCGCGTTGAAGAACGCGTCGATCGGGCCGTTGCCCTCGCCTTCCACCTCAAACACCGTGTCCTTGTGCGCCAGCGTGCCGGTAAACGTTACATGAGACTTGCCTTTTGCGTCCGTGGTTTCGGAAAACGAATGCCGCACGAGTCGGTACGGCGCGTCGATATCCACATATTCCGCGCGGAACAGGTCGTAGATGCGCTCCGGCTTGAGTTCCTTGCCAACGCGGTCTGTCTCCTTTTGCACGACGGCGCCAAATTCCGGATGCATCGCCTTCGGCACTTCGTAGCCAAAGTTTTGCTGCATGATGAACGCGGCTCCGCCTTTGCCGGACTGGCTGTTGATGCGGATGATCGGTTCATACTGCCTGCCCACGTCCGCGGGATCAATCGGCAGATACGGCACCTCCCAAAGATCGCTTTGATATTCTTTCATATATTGGAAGCCTTTATTGATCGCGTCCTGATGCGAACCGGAGAACGCGGTAAAGACAAGCTCGCCAACATACGGCTGTCGCTCGCCAATCTTCATCTTGGTGACGCTCTCGTAGACTTCCTTGATCTTATTGATGTTGGAAAAGTCCAGTTCCGGATCGATCCGCTGGGTAAACAGATTCATCGCGAGCGTAACGAGGTCTACGTTGCCCGTGCGCTCGCCGTTGCCGAAGAGCGTACCTTCCACGCGATCCGCGCCCGCGAGCAAGCCCATCTCCGCGGTGGCAACGCCGCAGCCGCGGTCGTTATGCGGATGCAGCGAAATGATCGCGCTTTCGCGATTGGGCAGGTTCTCGATGAAATATTCGATCTCGTCCGCAAAATAGTTGGGCATGCAGTTTTCCACCGTGGAGGGAAGGTTTAAAATCACCTTGTTCTCCGGCGTTGCATGCAGCTCTTCCATCACCCGCTGACAGATATAGACCGCATTGTCCATCTCTGTTCCCATAAACGATTCCGGCGAATATTCATAGCGGAGATTGACGCCCGAGGCGATGACGGGCTCGGACAGCTCGCGGATGAGCTGCGCCGCCTCCACCGCGATGCCCACGATGCCGTCCATCTCCATACGGAAAACGACCTTGCGCTGGAGCGTCGAGGTTGAGTTGTAGAAGTGCAGAATGACATTCTTCGCGCCCGCGATCGCTTCAAACGTGCGCTTGATGAGGTGCGCGCGCGCCTGTACAAGCACCTGAATGGTCACGTCGGAAGGGATATGCCCGCCTTCGATCAGCGTGCGGATAAACGCAAACTCGGTTTCGGAGGCGGAGGGAAACCCCACCTCGATTTCCTTGAGCCCGATGTCCACCAGCGTGTGGAATAAACGCAGCTTTTCTTCCACGTTCATCGGATCGACCAGCGCCTGGTTGCCGTCCCGCAGGTCGACCGAGCACCAGGCGGGCGCTTTCGTGATCTGCTTGTTCGGCCAGGTGCGGGTCTCAAACCGGATCGGTACAAACGGGATGTACTTTTCAAATGTGTTGTTCAAAGCGAGTTCCTCCTTCTGCTTGACGGTCAGAGGGCAAAGAAAAGCCCCTGACCAAACTATTTTGGTCAGGGGCGTAGATTACGCGGTACCACCCTGGTTCGGCCTTCGGTTGCCCGA
>CAYVAO010000476.1:1113-1970 GCA_964448895.1 uncultured Christensenella sp. | reverse complement strand
TCCGGCACGGTGAGGACCAGCGGCTCCGGCAATTTGCCCGGCAGCATGAATGGAAACTTCGGCGGCGGGCAGCGCCCCGGTGGCGGAAGGCGCGGGTGATGCCGTTATGATGCGCAAAAAGAGCTTTTTTCAGAAGCATGGATATGCGTTGTTATTCTCACTTGCGCTGGCGGCGCTGACCGGATTCGTATTGTTGGATACGTTCATTCTGCCGCGCGCCGTGACCACCGTTGCGACCACGGCAACGGCAAGCGAGCAGGCAGCGGAAACATCGGAGAGTCAAACGCAGACGAGCGCAAGCGCGAGCGCCACGGTGGTCAATACGGCAAACAACGCCGCGCAGACCGAGCCGCAGGCTGATAGCGCGTCTAATGAAGTTGTCGTAACGAACAGCACTTATTCCGGCAACGGAATCAGCATTGTAATCACGACGGTGCGGACGTCGGATACCAACGCGTATGTTGCGGATGTACAGCTGACCAGTGCCGACAGCCTGCAGACCGCACTTGCGCAGAACACCTTTGGAAGCAATATCACGCAGACGACCAGCGAGATGGCGGCTGCAAACAACGCGATTCTCGCGATCAACGGCGATTACTTTGGCGCAAACTAGCGCGGCTACGTCATAAAAAACGGTGTATTGTATCGTGATACGGTTCGTCAGGGCGAGGATACGCAGGATCTTGCTATCTATGCCGACGGCAGCTTCGCCATCATCGATGAGACCGAGGTGACCGCGCAGGAACTGCTGGACAGCGGCGTGGTGCAGCTCTTTGCCTTTGGCCGCGCGTTGATCGAGAATGGAGAGATTCAGGTTTCTTCTTCGGATGAGGTCTCGCGTGCGTAGTCTAGCAGCC
>CAYVAO010000476.1:0-1103 GCA_964448895.1 uncultured Christensenella sp. | reverse complement strand
CCAGCATTTGCATTAAATCACCGACGTTGCGGATGGCAGAACGGATGAAAGCGAAGGACGCAGGCTGCTCGAGCTTGCAAAACTCATGGAGTCCTACGGCTGCGTGACGGCCTACAACCTCGACGGCGGCGGTTCCTCCACCATGGTATTCAACGGCGCAGTGGTCAATGAGCCGACGACGAACGGGAGCACGATTTCAGAAAGGTCGGTGAGCGATATTGTCTATATTGCAGCGTAACGGCAAACGGGATCGCTGGAGGAGATCGGCCTTGGTTTACGGCATACTTGCGGCGTTTTGCGGCATCTTCTGCATGGTATACTTGCACTTTAGCCATGGAGAGAGCTCTCCGTTTCTCATTTGGCTGTTTGCGCCGTCGCTGGTGCTTGGCATGATCCCCGCGGTTTTTGCCGGAGGAATGAAACCGAAGCGCAAGCCGGGCGTCGCGGTTCGCCGCCTTTGGAATTCGGCGATTGCGACGCTGAGCGCGGGCATGCTGGTACGAGCCATCATCAATATCTCCGGACGATATACGGACTATGACTCGATCTATTGGGTCGTATCGGGATTGCTCTTTCTTACGGCAGTGGTTATTTATATGAAACAACTTTCAAGCCTGCGACAGATATATAAGCCGCAGGTGAGTGATATCGAGGCAGGTTGAGTTTATGGAGAAACGAAATAAAAAAACGAAAAAAGCGTCGCTTCTGATGCTTGCAAGAAGAATTACGCAAGCGGGATCGTTTGTCCTGTTTCCGGGACTCTTTATCTCGACGTTTGCGGGGATCAAGACGATCTATACGGCAATCATCCAAGGAACATTCTCGATTGCGCAAAACGCCGGGGATTTGATTTTAGTGATCTCAATGCTGCTGTTTACAGCGATCATGGGGCGTTTTTTCTGCGGCTTTCTCTGTTCGTTTGGCTCAATGGGAGACTTCTTCTGGTTCCTGGGAACCAAGCTCAAGCTTCGCCGGCCGAGGATATCGCAACGCACGGATCGCCTGATGAAAGGGCTGAAGTACATCGTTCTGATTGGAATTGTGCTGCTTGTTTGGACGCTGGGGCTATCGATCTTGAGCGGAACGGCAAACCCCTGGACGAT
>CAYVAO010000475.1:1665-1977 GCA_964448895.1 uncultured Christensenella sp. | reverse complement strand
GCGGCGCGAAGGGTCACGATGACCCCCTGAGTCAAATCGGCCACGGCCAGCGCGTGCCCTTCGTCAACGGAGAGCTCCGGATCGACCTCGATTTCCAGATCGATGAACAGCCGCTGTCCGATATACCTGGCCTTGATATCGGATACCGTTGTAATCCCTTCAATCCCGGCGGCGACGTCCCAGATTTTCATGAGCTGTTCGCTTGCGGGCGATGCGTCCATTAAGCCTTTCACGGCGTGTTTGAGGATGTCGTACGCCACCTTGAAGATCATGCAGGCGACGACCGCTCCGGCAACCGGATCGAGATAATGT
>CAYVAO010000475.1:0-1655 GCA_964448895.1 uncultured Christensenella sp. | reverse complement strand
AAAACCGAATCCCGAATCTGCCGCCGATCATCGCCCCGAGAATGCCGATGAAAGTCCCGATGGAGGAATATGCGTCCGAGCGGGGATGCCAGGCGTCCGCCATGATCGATTCGCTTTTGATCTTCTTGCCCGCGGCGTACGTAATGCGGAACATGATCTCTTTTACGACGATGGAAACCACGGCTGCGACAAGCGCAAGATACGTCGGCGTGCCGAAGGTTTGGTTAATGATGGATTCCACGATGCCCTTTACGATGATAAACGCCGCAAAGATCAGCGTGACCCCCACAAACGCGGCGGCAATCGGCTCGACTTTTCCGTGTCCGTACGGATGCTCGCTGTCCGCAGGTTTCTGAGCGACCTTGATGCCCACGAGCACGACGAATGTCGCAACAATATCCGAAGCGGAATGCAGCGAGTCCGCAATCATCGCCTTGCTCCCGCCGATGATGCCGGCGGCGAGTTTGAGCGCGCTCAGCACGATGTTGCCGATGATGCAGGCAATCGTGATCTTCTCGCCCTTTTTGTAATCAATATCTTTCATTCTTCAAATTTCCTCTCGTTATTTCGGCGCGCACTTGCCGCAGCCCGCGCATTTGATGCCGGCGGGAGACTCCTCCCAGAGCCGCTGGGAGGTAACCGCCCAGCGGTCGGCCGCCGCTCTGCATTTTTCGCTCAGCGCGTCGACGTCTTCCGGGCATGCCATATCCGTCGAATGCGCGCCGGAACGCTTGACCATCTCCGCGAGTTTGCCCGGATTGTCGAGCAGCGGGCAGGGACGCAAGTGATTTTCATTGAACGGCTGCCCCTTGCGGTATTCCATAAACAGCGGAGATTTCAGCGCCTGCAACAGCGGCATGTCCCGAATGTTACAGTTTGCGTAATGGATAAACGCACAGGGCTCCACATCCCCGTTTGCGTTGATATGGATGTAACTGCGTCCGCCCGCAATGCAGCCGCCCACGAATTCGCCGTCGTTCCAGAAGTCAATGATGAACATCGGCTTCTCGCTGCGAAACCTGCGCACCTGCCGGTACATGAACGCTCTCTGGCTGTCGCTAGCCATCAGGTTGGTCGGAGCGCCGCTGCCAATAGGCATATACGTAAAGTACCAGCAGAATTTCGCGCCGTTTTCGATCATTGCGTCGATAAAGGCGTCGCTGCCGACTTCCTCTACGTTTTGGGACTTGTAGCAGGTCGAAATGCCAAAAGGCAGCCTTTCCTGCCGCAGGATTCGCATGGCCTCCATCACCTTATCGTAGGTGCCTTCGCCGCGGCGGCTGTCGTTTGCCTCGCGGAATCCTTCCACGCTGATGGCGGGAATGAAGTTCTGAACCGCCTTCATATCCCCCGCAAACTGCCTGTCGATCAGCGTTCCGTTTGTAAACGCGAGAAAAATGGAATCGCTGTGCTTGCTGCAGAGGATGATGATGTCCGTTTTCCGCACCAGCGGTTCTCCGCCGGAAAAGATGAACATATGGATTCCCAGCTCTTCCGCTTCGGTGATGATCCGATCGAGCAGCAGTAAATCCATCGAGAGCGCGCTGCCGTACTCCGCCGCCCAGCAGCCGGTGCATTTGAGATTGCAGGCGGACGTCGGGTCGAGCAGGATAGCCCAGGGGATATTGCAGCCTTCCCGCCTGGCGATTTCTTCG
>CAYVAO010000474.1:0-1990 GCA_964448895.1 uncultured Christensenella sp. | reverse complement strand
TATATATTTTTGTCTATAGTACGTATATCAGACTGAGTCCTTCATAAGAATCATAAAACGGAATACGATTTGAGCCGTGCGCAGATAACAGCAGAAAAAATCCGCACACACTTTATTTCATGGAAACGCGATCGAATTGGTATCAGACCGCGCTTATGATGCATTCGAGCAAGCAATTGCCCAGAGATAGAGAACATGGAGGATTACATATATGCTGGAAGGCAAGTCAAAGATTGCGATCATCGGCGCTGGTTTTGTCGGAGCCGCGATCGCGTATAACGTTGCAATCAATCGAACCGCGAGCGAGATCGTTCTCATCGACGTCAACAACGATAAGGCGATGGGTGAGGCGCTGGATATTAACCACGGGTTGTGCCACCTTGGGCAAATGAACATTCACGCAGGAGATTATTCGGACTGCGCCAACTGCGACGCAATCGTCATGACCGCGGGCCTCAACCGCAAGCCGGGCGAGACAAGGCTCGACCTTGCGAATAAGAACGTTCCTGTCGCCAAGAGCATCACCGAGAATATCATGAAATATTATAACCACGGTGTGATCATCGTGGTGGCAAATCCCGCCGACATTTTAACTTATCTGATTCAGAAATGGTCAGGTCTGCCCGCAAGCAAGGTCTTTGGTACGGGAACCGCGCTCGATTCCGCCCGCTTTCGCTTTTACCTCGCGCAAAAACTGAATGTCGACATTCAAAACATCCATGGTTACATCATCGGAGAACACGGCGACTCGCAGGTTCCCGTATGGAGCGCGACGCAGATTGCGGGGCAGAGCGTGGACGTTTACTGCAAATCGCGGGGGATTTCGCTGACCGATGAAGAAAAGCTCGAGATTGTGACCAAGACGAAGAACGGCGGCGCGGAGGTCATTCGTCTCAAGGGGGCTACGTATTTCGCCATCGCGGGCATTGTGGAAAACATCATCGAGGCGGTCATTAAGGATAAAAACTCGATCAAGACGGTCGCGAGCGTGCTCAACGGCGTATATGGCATCTATGATGTTGCGCTGAGTCTGCCTTCCGTGATCAATCAACACGGTGTAGATGGTATTATTCGATACAACCTGACGCCGCAGGAGGAAGCCGCCCTGCTGGAGAGCGCGAAGACACTCAAGGCGTTCATCGCGCAGATTCCAAATATCTGATTAGAAACAATCCGAAACAGAAAAGTCGTCTGAATGGTATCAGGCGACTTTTTTCGTGGTTCCGTTGGAAATGCTTTGAGTGCTATTTCTTCCGTACTACAGTGACGCGCGGGTTCAGGCCGCCCGCTTCGGTTGCGAGCTCCGCCGCGACGACGAGACCCGGCTCATTCTTGAGACAGGCCGCTAGCAAGCGGTGCTCCATGGTGTATAGCACCGCGACGCCGTCGCTAGCGAGCAGCTTTGGCAACGCATGCGCAAAATCGCGGTAGAGCGCCTCGTTTGCGCTGTGTGTGCCGACGCGGTTGCCAAACGGCATATTGGCCAGTATGAGGTCAAACGGCTCGCGCGGCTCGAATTTGAGGATGTCCTTGTGAACGAATCGCGCGCCGCTGTGTGCGGCGGTCGCGTTCTCCCGCGCGGCGTCCAGCGCGCGCTCGGAAAGATCCACCCCAATCAATGCGGTAGGTACCGCGCGCTCCAGCTCAAACAACAGCGTGCCGCTGCCGCAGAAGGGGTCCAGCGTACGCGGACGCGCGGCGGAGACAAACGAAAGCGCATATCTGGCGAGGCAAGCGGCCTGCACGGGATGAATCGAGGCGGGCAGCGCGCGCTTGCGGTAGGTAAAGCGTGTATCGGCAACGTTGCGCGGGCGAAGGATGACGCCGCACTTGTCGTTGTTGCAGACGATCCGGAGCTCATCTGCATAGCGCGAGGGGTTATCCCCGCCGTTGAGTGCGGTCGAGACAGCGCGAATGAACGTCGCGCGGTCGCCTCCGTAGTTTCTCAGCTCAATGCGATACGGGCGGGTCAATACGGGGTCTGCCAGAG
>CAYVAO010000473.1:0-1996 GCA_964448895.1 uncultured Christensenella sp. | reverse complement strand
AGCCGGCGGCAAAGAGCGCGTGAGCAATTACGATCCGAACAAGAGCGCCTATGCCCGCACAAAAGAAGCGGAGAAAAAGGCGAAGAATAAGAAAGCGATGTCCCGCGAAGCCGCGCCCAGCGCGAGCAATTGGGACGATGACTCCACGGGCAACCGCAAACTCAGACGCGGGCTCAAGCAACCCACGCGGCGGCCCGAACCCGTCGTGATTGAAAAGGCGGTGATCACCACGGAGACCATAACAGTCAAGGACCTGTCCGAGAAAATCGGCAAACCGGCGTCCGAAATCATCAAGAAGCTCTTCCTGCTCGGCATGCCGACGACGATCAACCAGGAGATCGATTTTGACACCTGCGAACTCGTCGCCTCCGACTTTGGCATTGAGCTGGAGCTGAAACTTGCTAAAACGTTTGAAGAAGTGTTGTCCGACAGCGCGGCGAGCGACGCGGACGACGAAGACCTGCTGGAAACGCGTCCGCCGGTCGTCACCATCATGGGCCACGTCGACCACGGCAAAACGTCGCTGCTGGATGCGATTCGCAACAGCGCGGTCACCGAGGGCGAAGCGGGCGGCATCACACCGCACATCGGCGCCTATACCGTTTGCTGCAACGGCAAACAGCTTACGTTTATCGTCACCCCGGGTCCCGAAGCGCCGCCACTCCGGACCGCGTGAAGCAACAGCTCACCGAGTACGAGCTTGTTTCCGAAGAATGGGGCGGCCAAACCATCATCGTGCCCGTTTCGGCGAAGAAGCAGCAGGGTCTCGATACCCTGTTGGAAATGATCCTGTTGCAGGCGGATGTGTTGGAACTCAAAGCCAACCCGAAACGCCTCGCAAAGGGTACAATCATCGAAGCGAAGCTCGACAAGGGCCGCGGCCCGCTGGCGACCGTACTCGTACAAAACGGCACGCTGCGCAGAGGCGACACGATCGTTGCCGGTACGGCATACGGCAAAGTACGCGCCATGACGGACGACAAGGGCAACGCGGTTACCGAAGCGGGCCCGTCGACGCCGGTTGAGGTACTTGGCTTTAGCGAAGTGCCGGATGCGGGCGACATCCTCAACGTTGCGGAAGTGGACAAGCTCTCGCGTCAGGTCGTTGAAGAGCGCCGCGACAAGATCAAAGCGGCTCAGCTCAAGAGCAAGAGCAAGGTATCTTTGGACGACCTGTTCACACAGATGGCTGCGGACGAGCTCAAAGACCTCAACATCATCGTCAAAGCGGACGTGCAGGGCTCCGTCGAGGCCGTCAAGCAAGCGCTCGAAAAGCTCAGCAACGAAGAGGTTCGCGTGCGCTGCATCCACGGCGGCGTCGGTGCGATCACGGGAACGGATATCATGTTTGCTTCCGCTTCCAACGCGATCGTCATCGGCTTCAACGTGCGTCCGGATTCCGGCGCGCGCACCATGGCGGAAAAAGAGAATGTGGATGTGCGGCTCTATCGCGTCATCTACAACGCGATTGACGATGTCAAAGCCGCTATGCAGGGCATGTTTAAGCCGGTCTTTAAGGAGACGGAGCTTGGCAGAGCCACCGTTCGCGAAACATTCAAGGTCACGGGCGTTGGCACCATCGCGGGCGCATACGTCAACGACGGCAAGATCACGAGAAGCGCGCAGGTTCGCGTGGTGCGCGACAGCGTGGTCATTCACGAGGGCAAGATTTCCTCGCTCAAGCGCTTTAAGGACGACGCGAAGGAAGTTCTCACGAGCTTTGAGTGCGGCATCGGCATTGACGGATTCAACGATCTACAGCAAGGCGACGTGATCGAAGCCTTCATCGTAGAAGAGGTTAAACGCACATAATCGCAGGCGATATTTCCGGATTTGGATACGGGAAATCAAGCGCGCAAAATCTGGAATTTTCGCTTGTTTCGGCCGCCTGGCGCGCGCCGGGCGGAGGAGGACATATGGCAACGTTTCGCGCAGATCGCAGGAACGAAGAAGTAAAAAAGACGATGAGTGAAGTCATTCGCGAGATGAAGGCTCC
>CAYVAO010000472.1:0-2001 GCA_964448895.1 uncultured Christensenella sp. | reverse complement strand
CCGAATACCGCGGCCCATTTACTCCCGGCAGCGCCTCCATCGGCTGGCTTGCGGGAATGCTGCACCAACCGCAGCGTAGATTGCACCCCTGAAAAAACACGTCCGTGCGGATGCCCGCGCCGTCGTGAATAGAAAACCTTTGCAGATTGAATACCAACGCTTCTTGCATGCAAATCACCCTCGATTCGAGTTGATTTTACACGAATTTTCGCAAAAAGTAAACAAGATACTTTCAAAAGAAAGCAAATATACTTCCGAAAACAATATCACGATTGACTTTCTTCCGAGTGGCTTTTACAATAAGAAAGAAGTTTTTAGAACATACGGAGAAATGAACATGGCGAACCCATTGCGCATCGGCATTATCGGCACGAGTTTTGTGAGCGACTGGATCTGCGAGGCGGTTTCGATGAGCGAAAACTGCGAGATTTCCGCGGTGTTTTCGCGCGATCTTTGCCGCGGAAAGGCGTATGCTGAAAAGCAGAGCATTCAGGCTTGCTTTGACGACGAAGAGGCGTTTCTCTCCTCCGACGCGATCGACGCGGTGTATGTAGCGAGCCCGAATATCGCCCACTATCGGCAGACGCTGCGCGCGCTGGAGCACGGCAAGCACGTGCTCTGCGAAAAGCCGCTCGCCATCAACGCCGCGCAGGCGGAGCGCATGATTACGCTCGCGCACGAAAAAGGCCTGATTCTCTTGGAGGCGATTCGGCCCGTACACGATCCGTTTCTCACCGCGCTGAGGGAAAACCTGCATAAGGTCGGCAGAGTCCGCCGGGCGACGTTTGAGTTTTGCCAGTATTCCTCGCGATACGATCGCTTTCTCGCGGGCGAGCGGCCCAACGTGTTTGACTCTTCGCTGGGCAACGCCGCGCTGATGGATCTCGCGGTGTATTGCCTGCATACGTGCGTTGCGGTATTTGGCGTGCCGCAAAAGCTGAGCGCCGGCGCGAGTTTTTTGCCCAACGGAACGGAGGCTTCGGGTACCATGCTGCTCGATTACGGCGCGCAGCAAACGACGATTTCCTACTCCAAAGTGACGAGCTCGGTGAACCCGAGCATCGTGCAGGGCGAGCTGGGTACGCTCACCTTTGACACGCTGAATCAGCCGCGCTACCTGCGGATGCTTTACCGCGACGGGCGCACGGAGGAGCTCTTTACGCCTGTGAAGAACAACATGGTGCATGAGCTCAACGCCTTTGCGCGGATGATTGCAAACGGCGAAGATACGGCGGTTTACGACGAACAAAGCCTGCGGGTGATGCACCTTCTGGACGAAGCGCGCAGACAGATCGGCATCGATTTCGGCGCGGGAGAGGCGCTGTAAGTAATTGGTTTGAACGAAAAAAACGGAGCCGGTGAGGCTCCGTTTTTGCAAGTATCCATTCAAAATGCCGTTGGTTCGTATGCTAGGATTGTTTATCCCTAAGAAACGCAAATCTAGCGAAACGTTGAAATCAAATGAACCATTTGATCACAAACAAGAAAAATAGATATTGCAGCGCACAGAGCTCCTAAGTAGACAAACCCGTCTTGATAACTGGTAAAAAACTGCTTCATAATAGAAAACTCTACAGGTTTATTTTTACGCATCGCATTACGCCTGGTGCGGATTGCATGAATAACAGCTAGGATCAATAAGACGGCGACAAACAGAAAGAACAAAGCGCGAACCAAATATTGCATTTGGATGCTAGGTGAAAAAGAACTACGAATGATGCGATCAGTTATGCTAAATCTCTTCAGGATAGTAATTGTAAAATATCCAATCATATGTCGTTGCTCCCCGAGAAAACCCAATTTAAAATCTAATCATATCCTGCCTATTTTAAGAATACACCGTGAACGACATGCGCGATGATTAGAATTCGCATCTGGTCGAATTCTAGCAATTCATACGACATCATTATACCGAACAAACGTTTCAATATCACGTGACAAAATTGTAAAAGAAAGCGGAGCAGTTTGCCCCGCAGTTATGATTGCGTTACCGTTGTCAAG